>JAJZKJ010000059.1 GCA_021804195.1 Acidobacteriota bacterium | reverse complement strand
CCAGGCGGGGTTGGGCGCCACCCGCCAGCTTCCGTCGCTGAGGATATAACGCCGGCCGCTGCCATGCCCCAGCGCGAGTTGGCATAAGAGCGCGCCATGGCCCCAGGAGCCGGGCGTAACCGGAAATCCCGCCGTGGGCCGCTGAAACCAATGCACTTCCACGGCGATGACATTGCGGCCGGGGCGCAGCCAGCGCGCCGCGGAAAACACATCGTAGTAGCCCCAGTATTCAGGCGCCTTGGCCGGCCCTTGGCCGATGCGATGGCCGTTGATCCATAGCTCATACCGGCTAACCGCAAAAATCGCCAGCCGGGCGAACCGGGGAACTCGGGTGAGATGAAATGATTTGCGAAAACGCAAAAACTGATTGCGATGCGGCGGGATCATGCGGACCCCGGGCCCGGCCGCGGTTTGCGGCCCCAGCCAGCGCGAAGTGGCCGGCGTGGCGGCCCAAATCCACTGCGCCCGCCAGTGCACCCGCGGCATGCGATACCGCGCCCAGCCCCAGCTGGCGGGCGCGCAGAGCAGTAAAAGTCCGGCTAAGCCCGGAAGCCAAACCCGCGGCCGCAAATCAGATCTGTGCTGTGTAAAACGAAATTTCATGCGCCTCACCTGTTGCGGCGGCTTGATTTTATATTCCTTTTGCCGCCGTTGTCATGATCCCTGCGGCCCAGCCTCAGCCCCATTTCAGTTTGCGGCGCAGCAGGTCGTAGTACGAATATCCGGGCCGCCGCACCAGCCGCACATCGTGCGGGCTTTTCTGGAAAATAATGCGGTCGCCGGCGGCCAGGGGACAACCGGGCTGTCCATCCATGGTCAGGTACGTCTGTTCGCCCACCGCCAGCATATGAATTTCGATCCGGGCCGTGTCGCGCACCAGTAAAGGGCGGTTATTCAGGGCGTGGGGGCAGATGGGGGTAAGGGCCCAGGCCGCCAGTTCCGGCTGCACCAGCGGCCCGCCGGCGCTGAGCGAATAGGCGGTGGAACCGGTGGGGGTGGCGACGATCAAGCCATCGGCCCGGTAATGGGCCACATTTTCGCCTTCAATCATCAGCTCAAAATCAATCACCCGCGCCAGCGGGCCTTTGCTGATCACGAAATCATTCAGCGCTTCCAGCCGTTTCACCGTGGCGCCGCGCACCGCGGCGGCAAGCACGCTGCGCCGGTCTTCCCGGGCTTCGCCGTGCAACACCTGGGCCAGGCCCGCCGCCATTTCTTCCGGCGCCAGCTCGGTTAAAAATCCCAGCGTTCCCAGATTCACGCCCAGCAGCGGCGTGCCCTGGGCGCGCAATTGGCGCGCGGCATGCAGCAGCGTGCCATCGCCGCCCAGCGCGATGGCCAGCGCCGGCTGGCTTTGCGCCCAATCGTCCCGGCCGCCCGCCTCGCCCGCCGCGCGCGCGGTATTGTCGTCGAGAACCAGTTCCCGTCCGCTCGCCCGCAGTTCCTGCCGCAGTTGTCCGACCATGGCGGGCACGTCCGCATGGCGGGGTTTGGAAAACACCGCTACCTCGCCCGCCGCGATCACCAGCGGCGCGGTGGAAGGCCGGGAAGTTACTTCCCAGGTTTGGGAGAATGCGTTCATGCGAACCGCGGGGATGGAGCCGCTAGAAAATTTTCAAATGCAGCGTCAGGTATTTGCGGGGATTTTTCCGGATTTCCCGCAGCAATTGGCTGGCCCGGTTGAGCGTGGTGTTCAGCCGCTGATAAAGCTGGGGGTTATTAAAGAGCTGGCCGGCCGAGCCTTTGCCCGCCCGCACCCCGGCCAGAATGGCATTCAGATTGTCCACCGTGTTTTGCAGCCGCACCGCCAGTTGGCGGTTTTCGACCAACTGTCCCAGCGTTCCCTTGCCCTGATTGATCGCCGTCACGGTGGAGTTCAGGTTTTTGGCGAGCCGGTTCAGGTGGTTATACAGCGAGGGATCGTTGATCAGTTTGGCCGCGGTGCCGTGGCCCGAGCGCACCGCGTCGAGGGTGGCGTTCAGGCTGTCGAGCGTGTGGTTGAGCTTGTCGTACATCGTGCGGCTGACAATCAGCTTTCCGATCGTGCCCTGTCCGGTCGAGATGGCATGAGTCAGGCTCGATACGTTGGCCGCGATCTGATCAAACCGCCGGTAAAGGGTATCGGTATAGATGAAGCGGCCGATCGAACTTTTGCCGTATTGAATCTGATCGAGAATTTTGCCCAGCCGCAATTCCAGCTCATTGGCGTTTTGCAGAACGCTGTGGCTTGAAACCAGCAGTTGCGAAATGCCGGTGGCATTCACCGCGGGCAGCACCGTGCCGTTGACCGCGGCCGGCGCCGCCGGAGTGCCCGGATGGATATTGACGATGGTTTCGCCTAAAAACGTCGTGGTGCCCAGTTCCACCCGCGAGTTGGTGCGCAGCCAGCGGCTATGGTTGGCTTCGACCTGCATGTCAATCCGCACCGGATATGTGGAGTTGGGCGGATGGCTGGCGATATGCACGCGCGTGACATTGCCGATGCGCACCCCCTGCAAATCCACCACGGCGCCATTGTGCAGATTGGCGGCGTTTTCCACGTAGGTGACTAGGTGTATATGGCTGTGGAACAGGCCGGTCTCCGCGCTCATGGCGAAAAATACCACCAGCAGCACGGCCGTGGCGATCGCCACCACCATGCCGACTTTAAGCTGCGACCACTTCAAATCCGCGCGTGATGGCAAGCCTGCCCCCTCTGGGTACGCTCAGGTTCAGACTAGCATAATAGAATTGCCGAACGGGCTCCAACGCCGCTGTGCGATGCTTAACGCTGAATGTGATCCAGCGGCGCCCGGCGGAGCCTGGGGGGCAACAGCGCCCAGGCGCAGAAAACATAAAGCGTAAAGCACTCCAGCACAAACGGGGGAAAGCCCAGAAATCCCGGCGCCGGCATTTCGAAAACCTTGATCTTCTGGCCGATGGGAAAAATATACTGCCAGCGGGCGCCGGCCCAATAATTCCAGAACTCCCAGAAAAATCCGCAGATGACCCCGGCGCCCAGCAGCGCCAGCCCGCGGCCCGGCGCGCCGGCCCGCAGGTCGGCCAATAATGACGGCCAGCCCAGCGCGTCATTGACCAGATCCAGCGCCACAAAACCAATCCATACCAGGCCAAACTGATAGGCCGCCAGATGCCGGGGCGTAAGCAATGGCGCCAGCACGCAAAGCAGTCCCAGCAACCCCAGCCCGGCGCGCAAGCCTGGACTGGGCCGCCAGGGGCGGCAGGTTTTTTTATACAGCCGCGCGTGATACAGAATCTCGGCGGTCAGAAATAATCCGGGAAATATGGTGGCGAAGGCCCAGGAACCGCTCAGCAAAAAATTCCAGAAATGAGCCGGCACGCCCACATAGCGCCAGTTTCGCAGGCGGAAATTGTAGGCTTCAAACAGCAGCCAGACCGGTATGGATAACAGCGCCTGGGCGGCGAACGGCCCGGCTTGCCGGATCGGCGAATCGCCTCGAATCCGTTCCACGCAGGCTCCGGCGACCGCGATATATGCGGTCCAGATCAGGGGGGTGAAGTACCGGCCCGCCCCCGGAAAATGGCCGAACAGCGCCGCTTCCAGCCCCGCGATGGCGGCCAGCCCAAACCAGCCATAAGCGGGAAAGCGCGCCGCCGCCGGCGAGCGCCACGTCCAGCGCCAGAGCCAGAGACCGCAGCCCAGGGCGCAAACCACCCCGATCCCAGCCAGAATTTCCCGTACCGGCATCCGTTAATTGTACCGGGACGTTCGGGTCTTAGCGCTAGATCTGTCCGCTAGAAATGCGGGCTGACGACGCGCGCGCCGGGGAAATGCGGCTGAAAAATCCTGCCGTTCAGCCGGGGATTGATTTGAATTTTCGACAGCCGCAGCAGCCGGTAATCGCCGCGTGATTGGAAATATTTCTGCCGCACCGCGATCCAGGTGCGGGGGTCAAACCATAAATGTATATGGTCCACGCTGCCGCGCACCTTGACGTTGCGCGGAATCAGATTCAGTTCCACCCGCGGCTGCCCGCCGAGCCTGACCCGGCCCAGGTCCTGAAGTTTAAAGCTCCGGCGCAGCGAACGGCCGCTTTCGCCCAGGCCCAGCAAAAGAAACGCCCGCAAGGCGGCTTTATGTTTTTTCAGGTTGTACTTTTGCACCTGTTCAATGCGGGACTGGTAGATCCAGCCCATGCCGCCGCGGTATAAAAAAATTTCCGGCGCCGGTTTTACGAAGCTTAGCCTGAGCCAGGGTCCATGCGGGGTGTTTTCAAAATCCAGCCGTCCGCTTTTGACCGCAAGATCATCCACCACGGCCGTGTATTGCGACGAAACCACGTTGGCGCTGATGGTATGAATGCGCCGGGCGGCGCGGTCCAGCCGCGCCAGTACCGTGGCTAATCCCGGCCTCGGAGGCGCCGTCTGGGCCAGGCTGCCGCCCGCCAGCAGCAGGACGGCGATCAGGCCGGCCCAGGCCGGCGATTGAACGCTGTGCGGCTGCTTTAATTGGTCCATATGTTATAGATCACGTCGTTCGAGCCGGGCACCCGCACCAGTTTCACCGCTCGAATCTGCACCGCATGGCCCAACTCGCGCCGCAGCGCCGCCGCCAGATCGGCGCCCGGCTTAGCCCCCAGCATTTCATAAACATGGCCATGCGCCGCGCTGAGCAGCGTAATGGCCACCGGATGGGCGGGAAACGGCCGCGGGTGATCGTGAAAAAACCGGCTGGGCGTCAGAAAAATAAAAGCCAGGATCAAGCCCACCATGATGTCGTATTCGATACTGCCGCGTGGGTACGTCCACCAGAGAAACGATCCGAGTTTGCGCCAGAACTTACGCATGGTGCTTTCCCTATCAATTATGCGCCAGTTGACGCGCCGGCCGAGCCGCGGGCAAAGCCATGCGAGATTGCCGGCAAATCGCGTGAATGATGATGAATTGCAAATGATGCGAAAGAGTCATTAATCTTGTATCCGTGGGCCATCCAGATTAGGCTTAGCAAAAGCTGGAGCCTAAACCATGCTGGAACAATCCGATGCGCAGCCTGACTCGGCCATGGAGCCGCCCGGGAATGTGGCCCATCCGGCCATCCGGGACGTGCGGCGCAAAGTCGCCGGAAGGCTGTTGCCTTATCTGTTTCTCACCTATCTGGTGGCCTTTCTCGACCGCGTCAACATCGCCTATACCGCCCCTGAAATGGCCCGGCAACTGGGTTTCAGCAGCCAGGTGCTGGGTTGGGGCATGGGCATTTTCTTCTGGGGTTATTTTCTGCTCGAAATTCCCGGCACCATTCTGATCGAGCGCTGGAGCGCCCGCCGCTGGATCGCCATCATGATGACGGCCTGGGGCCTTATCGCCATGTCGCTCAGCCAGGTGGAAACGGCGTCGGGGTTTTATTGGCTGCGTTTTTTTCTGGGCGCGGCCGAGGCCGGCTATTTCCCCGGCCTGGTGATTTATCTCACCCATTGGTTTGGCGAGCGCGACCGCGCCCGCGCGCTTTCCGCCATGATGCTGTCGTTGCCCACGGCGTTTATCATCGGCGGGCCGGTCTCCGGCTATTTGCTGCGTCTGCACTGGCTGCACATGGCCGGCTGGCGCTGGCTGTTTTTCATGGAAGGCTGGCCGGCCGTGGTGCTGGGCATCATCAGTTATTTCTGGCTCACCGACTGGCCCGCCCAGGCGCGCTGGCTGAGCGCGGCGGAACGGACCGAGCTGACGCAATCGCTGCAGGGTGAGTTTGCGCGGCGGCGCGTGGTGGCCGGCGCCGGCGCCGCGCTCCGCCAGCCGCTGGTCTGGCGCATGGTGCTGATTTATTTTCTGGCCGTCATGGCCGCCTACGGCTTCGGCCTCTGGCTGCCCAGCATGCTCAAGCTGCTGGGCCATTATTCGGCCACCCAGCGCGGCTGGTGGGGCGCGCTGCCCTATGTGGTTTCCCTGCTCTCGCTGCTCTATGTGGGCTGGAGCTCCGACCGCAGCGGTGAGCGCCGCTGGCATACCGCCATGCCCTTGTTTCTCGGCGCCATCGGGCTGGCCATTGGCAGCCTGGTGCCGGCCCACAATCGCGCCGTTCTGCTGACGGGCTTTGCCCTGGTCGGCATCGCCGCCTATAGCTTCATGCCCGGCTTCTGGGCCTTGTCTTCGCGCTATCTCGGCGGCATGGGCGCCGCCGTGGCCGTCGGCCTGATCAACTCTCTTGGCAATCTCGGCGGCTTTACCGGACCCTACCTGATCGGCGTGATCGAGGGCCGCACGCATTCCTTTGCCGCCGCCATGGCGGTGCTCATGTGCGGCCTGATTCTGGCCGGCCTGCTGATCCTGACCCTGCCCGAGCAACTGCCCGCGCGTTCGCCTTCTGCTCCCGAGGCGGCTCATTCATGATGCGTTTTCGATCCGGCTGGCCCGCCGTCGCGGTTTTCATCGCCGGCGCGGCGCCCGTGCACGCGCAAACCGCTTCCGCCCCGGCCGCGCTGGCCCGGCAGTTAGCCGCGCGGCAGCATGCCATGACGCATTGCCGCGTTCGCCGCGAACGATTGATCCGGCAATGGCGTTCGCGGGTCGCTCCGCTGGCCCGGAAGCGCGGGCTTTCTCCGCGCGCAACCCGGGCCTTCCAGCTGGCCCTGGCCCGCAAGCTGCGCTCGCGGCTGAGCTGCCGCGGGCTGGAACAGAATCTGGCAGCCGTCTATCGCCGGCATCTGAGCGCGGCGCAAATCAAAACCCTGCTGCGGCAAACCGCCGAGGCGCGGACCGGCGCATCTTCCGGGACTCCGCCGGAAGCGCTGGCGAGGTTCAGCCAGTTGCGGCAACTCAACCGGCAGGCCACGCTCGCGTGGCTGCATGCCAGCGTCAATCATGCCGCCATGATGCGCGTGCTGGCGGACGCCGCGGCCAATTTCGCCCTTCTGGAAAAAGAGCCGGCCGGGGGTGAACCCGGCAAGCTGGCCGCGCCGCAAAGCGTGCGCCTCAATATTTATCCTCCCGCCCGGCGGGCCGGCGCCGATCTGGCGCGCGCCCTGCGCCGCGCGCCGCGGGAAAACAAGCGCATCCTGCTCGATTTTGGCGGCAACTGGTGCTACGACTGCCACGTGCTCGATCAGGCCTTCCGCCACTCCCGCCTGACTCCGCTGCTGCGCCGGCATTTTCTCGTGGTGCATATCAACATCGGCACGTTTAACGTCAACCGGGCGCTGGCGCGCCGTTACGGCGTGGGGTTAAAAAAGGGAGTGCCCGCGCTGGCCGTGCTGAGCTGCCGCGGCCGGCTGTTATATGGCCAGAAGCTGGGGCAGTTCGAAGATGCCCGCGCGCTGTCGCCGGCCGCGGTCGAGCATTTTTTGCGCCAGTGGTCGTCGCCCGACTGCGCCCGCTGATCCTTATTCAGAGCCGTGCGGATTAAGCGGAGTTCTGGCCGTTTTTCCGGCCCAGTTGGCGCTCCAGCCAGAGGGAAAATTTGCGGTCGGTTTCCTTCATCTGACGTTCGGTTTCCTGCATCTGGCGAGCAGTTTCCTTTTGCGCTTCCATCAGCTCCAGAGTGCCGTTGCGGATGGCCTCGATTTCTATTTCCGCCTGCTGGATGCGCTGATGATCGCGCACACTGGTCCGCACCAGAATCTGTAATTCTTCCCGAATGCTGGCATGTTCGGCCGCGGCTTTCGCTTCCGACCGCGCGGCCTGCTCCAGCAGGAACTCCATCGTGCGTTCCATGCGTTGGTAACGGGCTTCATCCATAACCGTGCCATCTCGGGACGTCTATGCGTATATCATACTGCCGCTGCGCGACTACCAGCGGCGTTTGGCGTAGCTCAGGAGCTGTCCGGCCGGAGCGGTTGGAACAGCCGGGGCGGCTGCATTAGCTTCGACTGCCGTGGCGCAGGCCGCGGCCGGCGCGTCCCGGGTGACCGGGCAGTTGGGCTCCAGCGCGGCCGCGGTGGAAATGCCTTCATATTTCTGCCGCGCCAGCATCAGCTTGCGCACTTCTTCCGCTCCTAATAATTCCTGCTTGCCCAGCAGATGCGCCACCAGGGCAATGCGGGCAAAGTGCTCGACCGTCTCCATTTTGAAATACGCGCGCCAGACATCTTCGGCGTATGTCACCACGCCGTGGTTGGCCATCAGGATGGCGTCATGGCTGGGAATCAGCGGCCGCAGCGCCGCGCCCAGTTCGGGCGTGCCCGGCGTGCCGTAGGCGGCCAGCGGAATGCAGCCCAGCGCCAGCACCACTTCGGAAATCAGCGCCTGGTTGAGCGCCAGCCCGGCCGCGGCATATCCGGTCGCGACCGCCGGATGGGCATGCACCACGGCGTGAATATCGGGCCGCAGTGCATAGATCAGCCGGTGCATGGCCAGCTCGCTCGAGGGATTGCGCTCGCCCGAGAGCTTGCGCCCCTCCATATCGGTGATCACCAGATCCGCGGCCCGCATCAGGCCTTTGCTCATCGAGGTCGGCGTGGCCAGAATGCGCCCGCCGGGCAGGCGTATGGAAATGTTGCCGTCGCTTGCGGCCACCAGGCCTTTGTCGTGGAGGAACTTTCCAATGCGTAAGATGCTGTCGCGCAGTTCGGCTTCGGAGTTCTGGGGCGCGGGCTGGGGCATGGCCGTATTTCAGGCTAAACAATTGCCGCAAGGGAAGCAAGTGAGCGCCCATGGCTCTGTTACGGGCGGCCACGCCGTAAATAATTGAAAAATAAAGCCTTGTCCCCGGTTTTCCGCTCGCCATTTTTAGCCCCGCATGTTATTCTGAACAGGTGGCGCGATCGCATGACAGGGCTTAGTTTTTTGTCGGAATTTTTCGCGATCCGGCCCACTTGGCTTCCGGCATGAGCGCAAAAAACGATTCCAAAACCGCGATGCTCGAACTCGAGCCCGAAACCAACGGCAACGGAGATTATTCCGCCAGTTCGATCAAGGTTCTGGGCGGCATGGAAGCGGTGCGCCTGCGCCCCGCCATGTATATCGGCTCGACCGGCGAAATGGGCCTGCATCATCTGGTCTATGAGGTGGTGGACAACTCGGTGGATGAAGCCCTGGCCGGCTACGCCACCCGCATTGAAGTCACCATTCATCTCGACAACTCCGTCACCGTGATTGACAACGGCCGCGGCATTCCGGTGGACGACATGGAAGTGGATGGCGAGAAAAAAAGCGCCGCCGAAGTGGTGATGACCAAGCTGCATGCCG
>JAJZKJ010000058.1 GCA_021804195.1 Acidobacteriota bacterium | reverse complement strand
TTTTCGATCCATGGCGATCTGGCAGACCGCCGAGCCGAACCGCGTTGCCAGTCCCGGGTGGCTCGGCCGCTACTTCGATGCACAATGTAGCGGAGCCGCGCCCATCGCGCCGCAGGCGGGCATAAGCATCGGGCCGCTGTCGCCCCTGGCGCTGGCCGGGCAGAAGTTTCAACCGGTGGCATTTCAAAATCCTGAGCAATTTCAGTGGTTGTCGGGCGCTGGGCATGACCGGCGCCACGAGCAACTGCGTGCGGCATACCGAAGCGTCAACGCCATAGGGCCGCAGAATGCCCCGTGCCCCCATTGCGCCAATCCGGAATTGGACTTTCTGCAGCGCACTGCGCTGGATGCGGAGGTTTCAGGCCGCGATATCCGCCATGCCGCGACGCACGCCCGCAACGAAGTCAGCTATCCGGTCACACCCCTGGCGCGATCCCTGAGTTTGGTGGCCAGGATGATTGCGACCGGACTGCCTACGCGCGTCTATTACGTTTCGATGTGCGGCTTTGACACGCATGCCCAGCAACAAAGAACGCACGACACGCTGATGGCGGACGTTTCCGATGGTTTGACCGCCTTTATTCACGACTTAAAAGCGCAGGGGCTGCTTGAGAAAACCATGGTCGTTACATTTTCAGAGTTTGGTCGGCGTGTGGCGGAGAACGCCAGTCTTGGGACCGATCATGGCACGGCAGCGCCCATGTTTATGTTTGGCGGCGGCATTAAGGCCGGCCTGATCGGTACGCAGCCTTCGTTGGCTCAGCAGCATCTGCAGATGGGAGACCTGCGATTCTCAACTGACTTTCGCAGCGTTTATGCCGGAATCCTGGACAAATGGCTGGGAGCCGACAGTTCTAAAATTTTGGGGCAGGGGTTTAAACCTTTGGATATCGTTCGGGTGTGAAGGCTGCCGGGAGCCGCGACAACCGTTATGCCGGGAGGCCGGCGCGTAACAGAGAAATTTTGACAGAACAATTCGAGCGGTTTTAACGCAAGAGTTATCGCAGTCAGGCGACACCGCCGGGCAACCGCGTCAAGAAGCAGGTGCGCGGCGCCGGGTTGTATCCTGCCGCCTTGCATGACGACCGCGTCATGAGTTGATGATGCTTTCGCGCGGCTCAGCCGGCGCTGGTGTGATGGTTTGTGGGTTGGCGGGCTGGCCGCGAACAAAGCGCCGCCACGCGGCCCGCAGCGGCGGCATGAACGCATAAAAATAAATGGCCAGCAAAGCCGTCAACTGCGGTTGCCACAGGGCCAGCAGTAGCAGCACCACCACCTGCACAACATACGAAAAGGGTCGTCGTCCGCGCAGGTATTGATTGATGACATGGCCATAGCTGATGCGGCTTACCATCAGCAGCGCCGCCGCGGCCAGCACGGCCGCCATGGCGTATGGAAAGGCTGTGGTTGTAGCCTGAACAAAGCCGGGTGAAAGGTTAAAGGGAAGCAGGTGCGGGGCGCTTTGCTGAATGGTCTCGTAAAAAATGACGCTGGCCGCCGTTACGCCCGCCGCGCCCGGCGAAGGCAAGCCTCTAAACACCATATGTGCATCAAGCGCGTGGCGGTTGTGGGCATTAAAACGCGCCAGACGCAGTGCGGTGCAGGCCACGTAAATGGCTCCCAGTATCCAGAGTGTGCGGGCAAGGAGGTTGTCGGCCAGCGGGCCTAAAGGTTCAATGCCTTGCGAACTCCGGGCAGCGAGCAACGCATGAATAACGGTAACGGCCAAAAATGCCGGTGCTACGCCAAAGCTCACCATATCCGCGAGTGAGTCGAGTTCAGCGCCAAAATCGCTGGTGGCCTTGGTGAGCCGGGCCATGCTGCCGTCGAGCATATCAAACACCATCGCCGCGAACACCAGGTACCCCGCGATGGCAAACTGGTTGCCAAGGGGCGACTTAATCGGCTGGCTCTGGGCAATGTAGGTAATGGCGGCAAACCCGCAAAGTAAGTTGCCGAGCGTGCAAAGCGTGGGTAATACCGAAATGCGGCGGCGCAGTTTGCCGGCTTTCCGGAGTGGTTTGAGTTGCGGCCAGTTTTGATCGCGATAGCGCATGAGGTAAACCCACTGTCTTTATTCTTTTCTGGGGCAGTGCACTGAGGCCTTTGCCATTCCAGCAGGAAAGCCTTAGCCACAAAATCCGACCCAGTTTTGGACTTTCACTGCTTGCCGCGGCCGAGCCTCCAGGCAATAGATGCCGGTGGTGAACTGCCGACGCAACATAATTATACACCTGCGGCTAAGGCTTTGCCTCGTCCGTCCTTGGCATCAAGTCAAAATGGCTTTGGCGGCGCTGTGTTAATGGTGCGTCAGGTTCCGTGTGCGCTTGTACTCTCAAAGCCGATTGTTATGATGGAAATTATAAGGAATAAATAATTGCCAAAAGCGAATAGTATATAGGGATAACATGGGTGAGATTCACCGTATTTTTTATGGCGAAGGCCTTGTTGCATTGCTGTACCATTGGCAATATCCTACGCCATTATGTGTTAAAGAGTTTTAAATGGCCGAAATCTTGAGCGCAGCATGGAGGTGTGGCCGATAATTTCGTGAAGTGTATCCGAAATACAAGGCCCGCTTACCGCGCGCAGATATCGAAGGAGCGATTAACTTGAAAACATTCCGATCAACGGGTGTCGTCAGCAGCAAGTTGCCACGTCGGCAATTACGGGCGTATTCCTGCCTGAGTGCGGCGCTGATAGCCGCTTGGGTAGCCGGTGGCCTATTGGTCCCCGCTGGCTCTGCGGCGACGCAGGTTATGCCGGCGAAGCCTGTGTCGGCAAAAGTTCAGGCGCCCGCTATAAGTGATGGCCCGGCTTACCCGGTCAGCGCCATCGTTGTTGAGTACGCCAAAACTGTTGCGGGCCAGCCGCCGCTCGGCAATATATTAGATCATCCTGTGGTGGTGGGCCTGGGCGCCGATGGTTACGTTACCGCCTGCATCACAGCCGCCAATGGCCAGCGTACGTACCGGGTCGGCGTAAGCCGCGAACGTATGGCGCTTAAAAATCTCTCGCAGCCCAAGCCGCGCATGTTTCATGCGTCGGCCATTCGCAGCATCGCCCGGCAAATAAGCCAATACCTTTCCGACAAGGGCCTTGGGGTATATGTAACCGTGTCGCCCGGTGATTTTTCAGGCGACAAAGACATTCGTCCGCATGGCGATACCATTCTTCATTATATTGTGCATACCGACATTGTCGCCAAAATCACCACCACTGAATCCGGTGGGCGATTTGCGTGGCGCAAAAATAAAGTCAACGATCCCGAATCTGCCTGGATTGCCGCCAACTCACCCGTGCAGCCGGCCGCATCGGCCAAAGCGGGCAAGAGCGACCTGGTGAATCTCAATGCCATCAACGATTACATTTACGCGCTGGATCGGCAGCCTGGTCGGCAGGTAAGCGCGGTGTATTCACCCGATAAAAGCCTTGCCGACGCTTACGACGTGAATTATCTGGTGCATGAGCAGCGGCCGTGGCATGTGTACTTTCAGCTATCCAACACGGGCACGAGTTCGACCAATCCGTGGCGTGAGCGTGTCGGCGTTATAGACAACAATCTGACCGGCCATGACGACATCCTGAGTTTTGATTACAGCACCGCCGGCTTTACCAAAGAAAACGCCGTCAATGGTTCGTACAGCTTTGCGCTGCCGGGCTTTGCGCCTGACCGGCTGCGGGCCCGTATTTATGCTGATTATGAAGGCTTCAGCGCTGCCGATGTAGGCTTGGCCAATGCCAATTTCAACGGCGATATGGCCGGTGGCGGAGCCGAACTGGATGCCAACATTTATCAGCATGGGCATCTTTTTGTAGACCTTATTCCCGGCATCAAGTACCAGCATATTCGCGTGGACAACACCTTTGCCGGCATCACCGGATCGGGCGATTTTATTCAGCCGTATTTAACCCTTCATGCTGAACGCTACACGCCGGTAAGCCAATGCTGGGGCGATCTGACGCTGCTGACAAACTTTACCGGCACCAATAAAGCCCGCCTGGCGAGCCTGGGTCGGCTGGATGTGGACCAGAACTGGGCGATCGTACAGGGCGACATGAATTATGCCACTTATCTCGAACCGCTGATCAATCCTGACGCCTACCGCCATGGTGTCGGCGGCATGGCCAACCAGATTCTCATTTCTGTGCGCGGGCAGGAGGCGTTTAATCAACGGCTGCCGGCAGAATATGAATACGTTGCCGGTGGCTATTACACGGTTCGCGGCTATCCGGAATCGGCAACGGCCGGCGATTCGGTGGGTATCGAAAGTTTTGAATACCGGCTGCACATACCGCGGTTGTTTCCGGTTAATCCTCATCCGGGCAGCGTGTTTGGACGCCCCTTCCGGTTTTCGCCGCAGGAGCCGTATGCCGCCCCCGATTGGGACCTGATCGCCAGCGCCTTTGTGGATGTTGGCGAAGTGGTCAACAGCCATCGGCAGGTTTACGAAAACGACGGTACGCTGGTAGGCACGGGCCTTGGCCTGGAGCTTGATATCAAGCAGAACATACAATTGATAACCGACTGGGGCGTGGCGCTCAACCGTATCGGCGCTTCGAGCAACGGCAACGAAGTTACGCCCGGCAGCAGCCAGTTTAATTTTGTGTTCAGCTTTAACTACTGAGCCAACGGTGCGCGTCGGCGGCGACCATCGGGCCGCGCGGCGTGATGTATTGAGATGATTCGTCGCGTTGAGCGACTGCAACTTACGCGGGAGTGTTATACCATGACAACTCAAATGAACGTTCAGAATAGCATTGCCGCCGCAAGCGCGGCCAACAAACGCACCAGCCGATTGGGGCGATCAGTGCAGCTGGCGCGGCGGGCAATGGTCGCAGCGGCGTTGCTGGCGGCGGCGGGCGCGATGCCCGCCACTCCGGCTCTTGCCGGCGCTCCCATTGTGGTGCAGAACGTGGCGGCCGGTGCTGCAAGTTTTAACTATCATGGTGCCCTCACCACCATCACGGCGGCCAACCACACCATTATCAATTATTCGCAGTTTAACATTCCGCTGGGCAATACAGTTCGGTTCATTCAGCCATCGGCGACGTCCACCGTTCTTAACCGCATCAACAGCGCAGCGCCATCGGCTATTAACGGCACGTTGGCGGCCAATGGCATTGTATATTTGGTAAACCCGTCGGGCGTGGTGTTTGGCCCGCATTCGGTGGTGGATGTGGGCGGCCTGTATGCTGCGGCGTCGCACCTGAGCAATCAGGACTTTTTGGGTGGGTTTAATCACTTTACCCAGCCGGGCGGCGCGGTCGTAAATGCCGGCGTTATTGCGGCGCAGTCGGAAGTGGCGCTGATTGGCCAAAGTGTGGCCAACAAAGGTGAAATCGTCTCGGCGGGCGGCACCATCGCCCTGGTGGCAGGCAATGACGTCTATTTAGGCTCTCAGGGCGGCAGCACGTTTTTGAAACTTTCACAAGACAACACCGCGCCGGTGGACGGCCATGCCGCTGTCAGCAACTCCGGCGAGCTTACCGCAACCGGTGGAAGCGTTGTAATGGCGGCCGGCAACATGCTGGGCCTGGCGGCGGCCAACACCGGCAGCGTTACGGCAGCGCATATTAAGGTTCAGGGGCAGGGCGATAGCACCGTGCTGGTGGCTGGCACACTAAACGCGGCCAATCAGGGGCCTAATCACACCGGCGGAACCATCAGCATCAGCGGCGGGCATATCGGCATTGGCGTCGCTGAGACATCCGATGGCGGCTACGCGGGAGCTACCGCGTTGCTTGATGCGTCGGGCGCTAACGGCGGCGGTAAGGTGCTCATCGGCGTTACGCCCGATGCCAACTCGTCCACAGGTTATAGCGATGGCAGCAACTACGACTTTATCGGCGGCGGAACAACCATTCTGGCTAAGGCCAACATCGCCGGCAACGGCGGCTTTGTGGATACCTCCGGCAAACTGCTCACCATTGAACATGGAGCCGTGGTGAACGTCGCCGGCGCTGCCGGCGGCAATGCCGGCAACTGGATGCTCGACCCGGTTAACATCACCATTGAAAGCAACGGCGGGGTCAACAGCAACATTACCACCACGGGCACTACGACCTATTCGCCGACGGCGGCAACACCTTCCCCGGCCATTGTAGATGTCGGTGTTTTGGACACCGCACTTGGCTCGGGCAGTGTAACAGTAGAAACCACCGGCACGAGCAGCATCGGTACAGATGCCGGCAACCTTACCGTTGCCAGCGCCATCGCGCCGACGACCGTTGCTGGCGGCTCTACGCTTACTCTGCAGGCTGATGCGGCCATTAACATTGACGCGGCCATTACGGCGCCGACCGCCCTTAACGTGGTGCTGCTCTCGGGCAATAGCAGCAGCGCAAATAATTCGAGCATTAATATTGATTCGGCAATTACGACGGCGGGCGGAAACTTTACCGCACAGATAGTGACTGCGGCGAATACCGGCGCCATTAATTTTAACGGCGGCTCAGTGAATTCGGGCGCGGGGCTGCAAACCTACGCCTCCCCTGTAACGCTGAGCACCAACACCACGCTTACCGGCAACGCCAGCTTCACCAACACCGCCACGGGCATCGTCGGCCCAGGCTCGCTGGATGTTACCGGCAATGCCGTTTTTGATGGCAATGTCGGCAACGGAACCCTGCTCGCGGCCTTGACGGTGGGCGGTACGACAATCTTTACCAGTCCAACCAATGGTATGTTTGTCAACACCTCCGGATCTCAAGATTTTGTCGGCAATATTACCGTTAATGGCGGGCCTTTGGGGCTGACCACCACCGGCGCTACAGGCAATATTACCCTCGGAGGAACGTATACGGGCAATTCGACGTCAGGCAACCTTCAAGGTGCCACGCCGACGTTCAGCCTTAATGGTGGAAGCCTGATCCTTAACGGCAACGTAACGGTTTCGGGTGGGTCGCTCCTGCCGGCGTCGGTCAATGTCAGTGGCACCGGCAACGTCAATATCAACAACTCCCTCTCCATTAGCGTCCCCGGCAACATTAGCCTTGACTCTACGGGGCAGATCAATATCCCCACGGGCGATACGCTTACCCTGCAGGGCACCGGGGTGTCGTCAAGCCTCACGTTGCTTATGCCGGTTAATGGCCCGGGGTCACTTAGCGCCACCGCCGGTACCGGGTCTATTGTGTTTCAAGGCACCACATCAGGCACCGGATCGTCGCCGCTGACTTCAATCTCGCTGGCGGCAGCTACGTTGTCGCTTTCAGGCAATGAGTATCTTACGACCGGAGCACAAACCTACACCGGTGCGGTCTCGTTAACTTCGACCTCCACCTCGGCCGTAACGGTTAACTCCAGCACCGCCGGGGCCATTACGTTTACCAGCACCTTAAATGCGCAAAACGACAATCCGCTGACTATCAGCACCACCAGCGGCAATATCGTATTTACCGGCGCTGTCGGCGGCACTGGCCCTCTGGGGCAGATGATCCTGACTGCCGGCGGAGGCACCAGCACTATTCACCCAGCGGGCGGCAGTGTTACCACAGCCAATGGCGGGCAAACATACAACTCGCAGATTTTGCTTACCACAAATACCACGCTCACCAGCACCTCCAGCGGACACATTGACCTTGCAGCGGTGGATGGCAATTCTAATTTGACGATTAACGCCGCCGGGCATGTTAACTTCAATGGCAACCTGGGCGGTGTTGTAACACTGGCGAACCTCGCGGTCACCGCGGGCACTGGGGCCACTATTAATTTTAACAACGGCATTGGTGTCACCACTATCGGTACGCAGGCGTATAACAGCGCGGTCGTGTTTACGTCCGGCGGTACGCTCTGCACGCTTACAAGCAACGACAATGTCGCCAGTCCCATCACCTTTGCATCCACTCTTACCGGGCCGGGAGCGCTGGCGCTTAACGTCCCCAGCAACACGCTGTCGCTTACCTCGGCGAATTTCAGCGGCAGCACACCATTGGGCGGCTTATCGGTGACGGCAACGGGCATCACGCTTAGCGGCGGGACCATCACCACTGCCGGGGAAGGCCAGGCCTACACGGGGCCGGTTACGCTGACCGGAAGCGTGAATATTGTGGTCAACAGCGGCACGGCAACAACGGGGCTGTCAAAGGATGTTACTTTCGCCAACGCCGTCACGCCTTCAACCAATAACGCTGACATACTGAGCATTACCGACAACATCGGCAATGTTACGCTTGGCGGGGCGATCGGCACATCCGCCGATCAATTGACTAATTTAATCGCAATCGCCGGCACAGGTGACAAGATCAACCTCAACGGCGGCAGCAGCTTTGTAACGGGCAATACCGAATTTAATTCGCCGGTGCTGCTGGGCACCAACACCACCATTAACTCTGATACCACTATGCTGCAGTCCACGCTGGACGGTGCTTTCAGCCTGACTGTCAATGATGTGGACGCCGTTACCTTCAGCGGCAACATCGGCGCAACCACGCCGCTGACGGCGCTAACAGTAAATATCACAAACACTCCCGCGACTTTCCTCGCGGGCATCAGCGTTACGACCACCGGCAATCAGGTTTACAACTCGGCGATAAGCCTCACCACAGGTGCGGTAAATATTACCGCTGGCACCGCCGCAAGCATCACGTTTGATAAGACTATTGACGGCTCTGAGCCGCTGGCTGTCAATGCCGGCTCCATCGCATTCGACGGCAATATCGGCGCGACGACACCGCTAACCTCGCTGGCTGTTGACACCAGTACGGGCTACAGCGGCAAGGCTATATCATTTGGTTCCGCGACCGCTCAAAGCGCAACCACCAGCGGCGGCGGCCAAACCTATGACGGGGCTATTGCGGCGGCCAACAGTCAAAACCTTAGCTTTACCGACACCGGCGGCGGCAACCTGAGCTTTGACGCGGTTACCACCACGGGCGGCAACTTCAGCGCTGCAACTTCGGGCACGGGCGGTACTGGCTCCGGCCAGGTAACGCTTGCAGCCGCACTTAACACAACTCCCACCGCGGCGGGGGCGAGCGGCGGCACTGTTACCATCAATGCCAGCGGCAATATTACCGTTGACAGCACCGCAAGCATCGTCACCATCGCCGGGCCGACCGTCAGCGGCGCCAATGGCGGTACAGGCGGGGCGGTGAGCCTCACCAGCACCGGCGGAGCCATCGCAGTTAATGGCGCAATCACCGCGGATGGCGGCGGCACAAGCACCGGCAGCGACAATGGCGGCAA
>JAJZKJ010000057.1 GCA_021804195.1 Acidobacteriota bacterium | reverse complement strand
TTTGGGAACGCTTAGCGGCGGCGTGGCAGCTACATGCGTAAACCTTGACAGCCGGTTTCCCTGCCCTCGTCGAGTTTCCACCGTTTCTTCAAGCATTTCTCCCATTTCATAATTATTTTCCAGCATATCCTGCATGTTTTACTCCTCCGGCGGCTCTAAATGGCGCAAGTTAGACCGCTTTATTGTCTCAGCCAACGTTGCCGCTTTTTGTTTCGCCCTGTCGACCGCCCTTGCCAAAGCATCAAGGTCGCGATTATCCAAGGCCACATCCAATTCACGCGGCTGATTTGCACCCCCTAAGCGAAGGCGCAAGTGGTGGACTAGCACTGCTGCCGACGGCTCAAGCTTGACCGATTCTACAAGTCGGTCGGCAAATATCGGCCGAATATCCGTATATATGCTAGCGCTCTCAAATGGGTGTTCCTGTACGGTAAGGATGGTCGCCGCTTTGGCCGTCAGGAATACCGATTCGGTGAGCAGCAGGTTTATGACTCGCTCGCGCCAAAGGACGGCATTCGATGTCAGCGCCTTCGACTCCGCTACATTTTCGGCGGCAGCCAGCGCTTTAACAAACTCCTCTGCAGTGGCCTCCCAAGCGATCCGCGCCGCCTGCATTCCTAGAACCGCTCGCACCAACTCATCGGCCGCCGCTATCTGAATACCGGGTAAGGCCCTGGTAACCTGCACCACAAAATTGGCACGGCTGATCGTGGGGTCTGTCTTGGCAACTGCGTCCAAAAAACGGGTGGCTTCTTGCTCCGGTAGCGCCGCAAGCGTCTCTAAGGCCTGCACATCGCGTTGCGGAATTCTCGTTATCTTCAACATACTCAATTTATCGGACGTATCCATCCAATTACTTAAATTCTTACACCATGGAATAAGTGACGATGTTCGCACGGGAATCGGAATTCGTCAAGGAAACACGAATTGAAACACAAATTGTAGATCGCACGCACTTTACGTTTTGATATTTGGATTGGACAGCAGTTGTTCAACGAATGTTCCAAAACCGTTGACATTTGTATACCTGCGGCATCAGCCAATTATCACCTGCCGCATGAACTGCGGCAAGAAAACCACTGTCAATCTCGGCCGTATTGATAATTCCGCAGGCAAAAGTTGCCGATCTCCGTTATAAATACCACTTGCGTTGCACTTAAGGATCAGCCATGCCCGAACCAACTTATTTGACTCTCGCCAATTATCATGCCTGCGTTACGCGCCTGCACACCGCTTGGCCGACATTCCTGAAAACCCGTGATGATCGACTTCGCCATGGTGATGAATCGGAAAAAGTTGCCGAGGCAATTATAGAAGACCTGCTGACTGGCGTGCTGGATTGGGGTAAAGGCGATCTGGTGTATCAGATTGAATATGCCGACATTGTATTAAGCCAGAATCTTCAGAAGTATTTGGTCAAAGGCATTCCCGAATCCGATGTCGCCGATGTGTTGCTCCGGCTCGCCCGGGCCGCCAAATCCGCGCAGCTTCTTCCCCCGGAGTCTATCCACCCGGCCCCCATATATCAGCAACTGGTGCTGGTTCTGGAACAAAACGATCTGCTGGCACAATTATAGGCGAACCGCGTCCGATTAACGCCACCGCAGGTGGCCGTCTCATTACTCACATCCCGAAGCCCGACGGTATACGTAGTTCATAGCGCGGACACAGTAGTGTTTTCAAAGAGGCTGACTAAACCCCCCGCCCTCGTGTCGCCTGACAAATAAGAAACTGGGATTTCCTAAATCCGGCTTTTCACGGAAGGCTGCGGCAATTGCAGACGCAATACCGCGGAATGGCGCGACATCCTCGGCCAAAAAGAGCCACCGAATTGGGGGAATACACACTGCCCGCATGCTGTTTTGCCTGGGTTGGAGACGCCGGAGGAGTAAAACATGCAGGATATGCTGGAAAATAATTATGAAATGGGAGAAATGCTTGAAGAAACGGTGGAAACTCGACGAGGGCAGGGAAACCGGCTGTCAAGGTTTACGCGTGTAGTCCACATGGAGCGCGCAGACGAAGGTTTTCAGATTGGCGTACAGGCCGCAAATTCGTGGGCTTCGCTATGGGACAACTGGTGCGGGGAATCTGCTGTCGCGACGAAATTAGTCTGGGCGGATCGTAATCGTGAGCCTGTTTGGGAACGCTTAGCGGCGGCGTGGCAGCTACATGCGGTATTGAAAAAATATCTGTATGTTTCTCCGGATCCACATCCGACGGTAAGCCAGGAGACAAAATCCCTTTTCTACCATGATCTTGAGGAATGGCGCTCGGATACGCGGTTCAGTTCCAATTTGGCCGCACAGTTGTCCCACCCGGCGTACTTGCGGATCATAGCGATGGGCCATGCGGTCCTTCCACTAATTCTCAAGGACCTGCAAAACGGTGGCGGACACTGGTTCGTGGCGTTGCGAGCCATCACGCGTGAGGATCCTGTGCCTCCGGAACATCGTTCGCTTCCGCGATTAATGCTAGAGGACTGGCTGCGATGGGCTGCCGAGAAGGGGCTTATTAATGACGACATGGAATTTCGATCGGCTCCATCTTGCGCAGATCGAGCTGGTATTTCCTCGCCTCAAGGGTGAAGGCTACAAAGCCACCAGCCCGACGGATCACTATTACAATTGTATCGCTTGGGCTGCCGAGGATCAGGATCGCTTATGGTCGCCATTGCCACAAGGCCAAGGCAGCGGCGGATACGATAGTCCATACGGCGATTATTGGCCCCCCGAAGTTCCTCGGGAGAATACCTTGGACACATGGATGAAGGCATTGGCACAGATTGGTTATGAGGGATGTGACACGCCTACGCTTGAAAATGAATTTCAGAAAATAGCTATTTATGTTGATGATCAGAACGTACCGCAACATGTTGCGCGGCAACTGCCGAATGGGCATTGGACCAGTAAACTCGGCAACGAAATTGACATTGAACACAATACCCTCCGTGCCCTTGAAGGGAAAGACTACGGCCAAGCGACATGCTTTATGAAGCGACGCTCCGTAAGCGCTGCCTTATAATTTTTATTAGATCAGGACCGCTGTTCGGCTGCATCATGTTATGAAGGCCGTGAATTGAGCCGGATTGGTTTAAAGGAGGGTGTACACCGTCGGAAAAGGCTTTCATCCGTGCGGCGGAACACGGCTGGGTTGAGCGGACCGATGCCTGAGCGCCCCGAGGAAATTTGCCAACTGAATGTTGTAGTTTGGCCTGCACGTTAAATTTATTAGGGACCTGGCGATTGGAATGCCCCCGGTGCCAATACCGACATTTCTGCTCGATTTCGAGTAAAGTTCAGCGCCCACACGGTTCCACGCACCCGCCAGTTGGTCCCTCCAGCCAGTAGCCGGAATTTCGCCCACGCAAAATCCTCCGGCCCCGATTACCAGTGTCGCTCTCTGCGTTTTGGGATCTTCCAGCGCGAGGATAATATTGGTCTGTCCGGCATCAAGCTGGTATGACTTCAGTCCGAAAGATCCCGTCATCCCCCTGGCAAATTCCGCATGGATAAATCCCGGATCATCAAGCCGATTTAGGGGTACATGGAATACGCCGCCGCCTCCCTTCGCGCGGAACCGCAAATTCACCGAGACGTCATGCAGGGCGATTCCGTGATTTCGGATCACGACGTGAAACTCGTCAAAGCGGCTGCCGCCATTCTCATCCGCTGATCGAGTGCCGCTGTATGTGCACTCAACAATCCGGATGATCGGACGGCTATTTCTACGACTTTCGGCCCAAGTAAGCAAAAGTGCGCCGGTGGAAATCAAAAATGATGCGGTGGTCATCGTCGATTCGGAGAATAAAGCCATTCTTTTCTCCTGTGCTGTCGCGTGGGCGGTTCACTCTTGCCCAAGTTCAGCCCGTGTATGCAGCCAGCCCTGCTCGTGCAGCCGATTCCAGGCAATCTGGATATGTTCCGGCTTAAACATTTTGCGTTTGCGATCATTCCAGCGGTGGACTTCCGCCACCGCTTTATAAGCATTGGTGGCTGGTGGATCGCCGTGAGCCGATACCCAATGCGTGGATGCCAGCAGTTCCATGCCGTAGGGCGTTTCAAAACCCTCGATCAGATTGGCAACTCGTTGGAGGCGTCCTTTGGATATTTCATCTTGCGCGAGGAATTGATCCGCTACATCAGTGGCGCCGGGTAGCAGTTCCACCTCAACATCGGGTTTCTGGCTGTCACCATAACCGCGCGTGAAATGACCTTCCAGCGTTTCAAGGACTTTATTGAGGTTATGCGCGTATGGGCCGTAGGTATGCGCGACATAATTGAGTCTTAGCGGCTCCCCCGCTTCCTGTAAAAGATACGCCAGCTTTTGGATTTCCAGCAGGGTCATCCGATAGGCCATCTCAGAATATTGCTGCATCAAGCAGATAAACAGGGCGCGTGCCCGTGTCATCTTCGGCCGCTTGGTTCCGATGGGCATCGTCCTGGCGTCAGGTGTCCCCACCGGTTCAAAAAGGAAAACGTGTACTTCGGAAAGGTCAGAGAAGGATCGGATGATCAACGGTTTTACTTCACCCCAGTCAAGCCCGCCAAGGCCACATCCCAACGGAGGAATCGCAATGGAAGAAATCTTAAGCCGACGGACTTCGCTCACCAGCGTCGTGAGACCGGATTGAATATCTTCAATTCTGGATTTCTCACGCCATCGGCGTTTGGTCGGGAAGTTGATAATATACCGGGGGTTAATCATCGAACCGGTGCGGAACACAAACATGCGGCCAGGCTGGACTTCACCTGCGCGGCACGCCCGGGCGTACGCTGTGAAGTTTTCCGGAAAGGCTTTTTTGAACTGCAGTGCAATGCCTTTCCCCATAAAGCCCTCGCAATTGACGGTATTAACAAGGGCGTCCGCATCGGCTTGAATCAGGTTGCCTTTCAATGTAGAAATCATCGCATCACCTCTTTCAATGATAATACCAATTCGACCGAATGTTAACAGGCTTTTGTGATGTTGCGGGAAATCCCGCCATTATCTGCTGAACCCTCGTTTTCATATAACTACTAATGACACCAATTTCGCAAATCAGATTCCAGTTGCAGCGCTGGTATATAAGAAATTCCGCCTGTTTGCGCCGCTGGCGGTCCATGTCATCTACCGTATCTTTCCAGTAACGTTGATACACCATCCCCCAATCCACCTTATACAGGCTTTCGAGGGTATCGTACCAGTTGGTGTTAAACGCGATCCCGTGACCGTCAGAAAATACGAATGGCTGTCGCGATTCTGAGACAGCCTGGACCGACGAGACAAAATAGATCAGTGGATCTTGTCCTTCGCCATAGCCCGCGACCCGCCCGGTCCTCAGTTGGAGCAGCATAGGTGACAGATAACCAAAATAAAACGGGACGTAATCGTGAATCGTTCCGCCCGGACCGCAGGGAATGAGGGTACTGCTGCGCTGCCTTTGAATATTTGGATTATGTATCGGCTTGAATTTAAGGCCGTCGTTGGGCGTATGCTGGGGCGCATGTATTGCGTTTCGCCGCAAGCAGATGGAAAGATTGTCGATATGCGTAAGTCTATATATAAGGGTGGGGTTTGGAACAGTCATCCCGGCACCTCGCATTCCGCCAATTCATCATACTTTTCCATCACCAGTGCGGCGGTGGAACGGGGATCATCGGCGCTGCCGGTGGCCTGGAAGGTCGATAGGATGTAGATGGCATCGGCGCGGTTGATGCCGTAGAGGTGGAAATAGGCGGCGTCGAGTTCGGCTCTTATTTCGGCGCGCTCGGTGTCTTTCCATTTGTGGACTTTTTCCTTGAATCCGGCGGCATCGGCCAAGGGGATCATGTCGTTGGCGGTGCAGGTTAATTTCAGCACGCGGTCGGAAATCCATTTCTCCAAGGATTGCTTTTTGTCCCATGGGCAAGTTTCCGCGTAGGCGTCGGGTGGAAGGGCCGGCAGTTGCTCGACTATAAAAAAATTCAGCGTGATGCCACCGATTTTCTGTCGAACAACGTAATCGTATGCGAATGCGTCCAAGTTCGCCAAAAGGCATAGGCGGCGGCGCACCGAGGCGTCCGAGAGCATGAGGACGAGGTGATTGGTCTCGCTAGAGGGCGGGATAGCGGCAGCAATCATGGTGCGCTGATTGGTTGGGCTGGCAATGTCCTTGAATCCAATAAATCCTCCAGCGGGAATTTCCGGCAACCGCTTGGCCACCTCTTCGGCCGAAACCCACCATCGGGGCAACGCGACAAATTCAGGGTTCTGATGCTCCACCAGCGATGTGGCTTCGGTTTGGCCCTGCCGCATCCAGTTTTCTTCTGTCACGACAACACTGGCGGCACGGTGGTCATACGCCTGGACCATCTTGGCCTCATAAAGCGGGAGATAAACCTGTTTTCCCTTCTTCCAGATATTGCCATCAAGTTTGAAACCGTCTTTTTTGAGATGCGATGGCTCGGTGAACAGTTCCGCATCATTGGTTTGGTCGAACATCCGCATGAAGCGTACGCCCCAAGGGTTTCCGCCATCCTTGCGAGATTGGTCGATCAGGATCGGGACTCGACGATAAATGGCCTTGGTGATTTCGCAGTCGCGGCGGGTGCGGAATATCGGGCAGGTATGCGTGTTGGGGTTTAACAGTGCAATATCTTTTTTTGATAAGGTGATGTGACGGTCGCTGTCTTCAAGGAAAAAGTCCACAAATGGAAAGACACCGAGCGCGCCGAAATAAGAGCCGAACTCGACGCCGCCTATTTCCACCTCTACGGCATCAACCGCGCCGATGCCATCTACATCCTATCGACCTTCCAGGCCACCGGCAGCGCCGATGATCTCTATTCCACCGCCGCACTCGTGATGGAGAAGTATGATAAGCTGCGGGGCGCAACGGCGGCCGCTAACTGACCATCGGCCACCGGCCAATCGGTCGTACTGTGGCGTCGTGCCCAACCCGTCAGCGGGCCGCGACGCGATCGGCGAACTTGTACCCGGCGTCTGTTACGAAGAATAATTTCCGATTATCGTTCGGGCGGACAAAACGCCCTTTTTCGAGATCTTCAACCGCCGCCTCCCAAGCCGCAATTTCTCTCGGATCTTTGCCTTCGTACCCCACGCCCCCCGCCCCAATCGACGCTAATCCTGCAATAAATTTGAATGACTGGATGTGCTGCTTAGACGCGGCCGCCCCCGTCGGCGGACCAGCCGGGCCGACCAGCAATTCCAAATGTCTTAACACTTTCCCTCCCAAATCCACGGCGTCCGCATACTCTCCGTAAAGACCACGGGTTTTGAATTCTTCCTTGAAATCGAATAATTGTTTTGCACGCTCTGCGTCTTTCCCGGACCGTACGGTTGGGCTGCCGTGGAAGTAGACCTGAACTGATTTTCCATGGGCCACGAAGTCATCAATTTCGTGCATGGTACCGCTCTGGCCATCGGGCGAAGCGGTGCCTACGCTTCCCTTAAAGATAGCAATGAGCGCGTCGGATTGCGCGACAATTTGCTTGTCGATAAACGACTGCGGAGTTCCGCCGGTAGCCGGCGTTGCATGGGTCTTCCAATGCATCGGAAGCAGAACAACACTCCGGCGCGCCGCGTGGGCATTATTCCACTCAGCAATTGTGTTCCGAACCGTGTTAACCTCGTCCTCAACATCAGCAGGTCCACCAATCATTACGTTTACCACGGTCGCCGAAAAGACCATCGTTGCGCTCCTCAAAATTACCAATGAGTCAATCATATACGGGTGGACGATTCCCCGCACGCCCGCGCGGCTCGGTCGACATGGCGACAGTATCCTGCTGACCTTTGTTGTATTGGTTCTGGTTTGTGGCCTGATCGGCTTCTGGCGTCTGCGGCGCATTATTGGGCGTGGGTCGGTATTGGGACTCGCGGTAGTGCTTTACGTTACAAGTTGGATTCCCACTCCAAGCCATAACCGTGAAGCTCTGTTGCTGGTGGGTACATGGAGAATGCTGGCTGTCGTGGGGGTTCTCGTATGGTTCGTTGATGTCGCCCGACGTCGGCGGGTAAAAAAGACGGATGATAATCCAGCGAATTCCCGCGGAGCAGAATAAAGTCCACCACTTCGGGCGACAGTAAAATTAGCCCGCTATTACCGGCCCGAGGCGGTACCGGGGCTCTCTCTGGTTCCCGTGAAGACAAACCGTTGATACAGATAGCCCAGCAGTATCAGGCTCACACCCAGGCCGACTAATGACAGCACACGTAACAGATTTTGTAGATGAGATGTGTCGATAGTAAAGACTTTCACCACGGTGACCAGCATGATGGCCAGCGAGGCAAAACGCAACGTAACGCCCTTGAACATGATGGCCAGGATTAGCAACGTAAGACCCAGCATCGCCCACACCAGCGAATAGGTGTATAGTTCAGCGTTGCCGGTGGAACCGGTGTTTAAACTTATTGGATGGAAAGCCGCTCGTGCGGTAAGGCTGATAAAACCGAAAAGCAAAATCAGAGCGCCGCTGTAGGTCCAGGTTGGAATAAGTTTCTCCCCGCGCCTGACCATATATCCCATCAATCCTGCAAGGATGGCCGGAATCAGATATCCGGGAATCAGCACCGCCAAGTCCCATGGTCCGCTGACCGTATGGTGAACATACAGCGGATTGGCCAATATTAGGCCCCCGATGACAGCACACAAGACTCCGATGATCGCAAGAATTTCCGATATCCTTTTGGCCAAGCTGCTATGTTTTATTTGCGTCAATGCAATCATGGAAAGTCCCAGTGCGGCATAGGAATATCCGGCAAACTCGAGCAGTGACGGCGCGGCGGAGTTCCAGCCATGCGGATGAAACGCATGCCGGATGGCAAGCCCGGAGCCGGCCGTCAAAAATAATGCCGTTGACGCATCCAACTGCATGTCAATGTATGAGATATTGGCCTTCAGCAGCAGCCGTCGCGCCAAAATAAACAATGCCGTTGCACCGCCGTAACAGGCCACAATCCAATTGAATAATATGGATGTGTCGGAGATGGGGTAATTGAAAATGTTCGCATTAAGTAACAGCCGAATTCCGACGATCAGAGCCAATAGCCGCAAAATAGTCGAAAGAATCGAAATATTTGTATATCGCCAGAGAAAAGCGGCAAGCGGAACTCCCGCCGCTAAGACCAGTGTCAGTTCGCCGTTCTTGAAATACAGATATGCCGCCAGAGTGGGGAATCCCATGATCCCTATCATCAGAGCTCCCAGCGCTGCCTGCGGATCTTTAACATACCTGGCTGTCTTATGCACTATAAAAGCGCCGAGAATATAAAGTCCCGTGATGATCATTGAAATGCTCGGACGGCTTAA
>JAJZKJ010000056.1 GCA_021804195.1 Acidobacteriota bacterium | reverse complement strand
GCCGGCTGGGGTTCTCTATGTTGGCGGTGTTGATCGTCCAGTCGATTTCGCTCTGATATGCGGTGGTTGAGCCGGGGGTCATGTTTTCCGTGGCGAGAGTCATCAGGCCCAATACACTGTCGCCGGCTTTTGTAATGGCGGAGGTCAAAGCGCTGTTGACGGTGGCAGGGTTGGGCAGAGCACAGACAAAAGCCGCGGCTTGAATTCCGTTGGCCAGAGCCTCGCTGCGCACCGCGCCCTGAGCATTGGCAAACGCCTCGGCGTGGCTGGTGTTGCCGGAGATCACCGGTGCGCTGGCCAGGGCGGTTACGTTGACAAGGCCGGCAAAATTAGATGCCGCGGTCACTTTCACCAGGCCGCTTGCGCCGGTTCCGTAAGCATCGGCCAAGCCCGAGCCACTGATACCATCCGTGGCGCCATACAGACCAACGCCGCCCGCGCCACCAGTGGCGTTGGCGGTCACATTGACATTACCACCGCCAGTGGAAGTTCCGGACGCGGAGGCAACGGCATCGCCGCCGTTGCCGCCGCTATTGCCGATCCCCCTGCCGCTACCGCCAGCGCCGCCGGTCGCATTGGCGGTGACAGTGACGGAGTTAGATGAGGCATTAGAGCCAGTGGCCTGGGCTGTGGCATTGCCGCCGGTTCCGCCGTTGCCGAAGACGGAGTAGTTGCCTTCATTAAAAACACTGCCGCCGGAAGAGCCTGTGGCGTTGGCCGTCACATAACTGTAGCCGCCGGCGGAGCCTGTGCCGATCGAGTTTCCCTCGGAGATGGCGGAGGCGGTATTGCCGTTGCCGGCAGGGCCGCCGGTAAAACCGTAAAGGTTAATGTTGCTGCCATGCTGGTTTCCGTTGTCGGCGGTGGCGTTGGCGCTGACATTGCCCACATTGGCGAGATTGATTTGAGCATCGGCGGTTCCGGCCTGGCCGAAGTTGGCTGCTTTGTTGCCGCCGCCGCCACTGTTGCCGCCGCTGCCGGCATAAGCGTTGGAATTGCCGATCAGGTAGCTTGGCGTACCGGTGCCGGAGAAGGTGATGTCCATGATGGAGGAGGCGTTACCGGCCGTATCGGCATTTATACCTCTATAGGTACCACCGCTATTTCCACCAGTGGCGTTCTGGGTAAGGGTAAGCTTTCCGGTGGTGGCACCGGAGACGGCATTTATCAAGATGGAATTTTCGCCGTTGCCGCCTGCGTCGTAACCATATCCGCCCGAACCGCCAGTCGCATTGGCGGTAACGTCCACCAGACCGCCGCCAGTGGAAATACCGGAGACGTGCTGCACGAAGGCGGTACCACCATTACCACCGGCATATCCGAAGGCGCCATGGCCGCCGGCACCACCGGTAGCGCCGGCGGTGACGCTGACAGAGTTGGATGAGGCATTCGAACCGTAGGCTTGGGCGGTGGCATTGCCGCCAGTCCCGCCGTTGCCCTGATTACTGTAGCCACCGGAAGAGCCTATAGCGTTAGCAGTCACATAACTGTAGCCGCCGACGGCGCCTGTGCCGGTTGAGATTCCCTCGGCGGTGGCGGTGGCGATGTTGCCGTTGCCGGCAGTACCGCTGGTGTAGTCGTACCCGTAAATGTTGCTGCCATGCTGGCCGCCGCTGTTGGCGGTGGCGGAGGCGCTGACATTGCCCACATTCATGAGATTGATTTGAGCATCGGCGGTTCCGGCTTGGCCGAAGTTGGCTGCTTCGTTGCCGGGGCTACGGCTGTAGCCGCCGCTGCCGGCATAAGCGTTGGAATTGCCGATCAGGTAGCTTGGCGTACCAGTGCCGGAGAAGGTGAGGTCCATGATGGAAGAGGCGTTGCCGGCCATGCCGGAATTGCTGGCGTGATAGGTGCCACCGCTGTTGCCACCGGTGGCGTTCTGGGTAAGGGTAAGCTTGCCGGTGGTGCTGCCGGAGACGGCACTGGAGCCGACTGATCCAAGAGACGCGTTAGCACCGTTACCGCCCACAGCGTTGCTGCCCACAAAGCCGTAATTTCCTCCGTATCCTCCCGAGCCGCCGGTCGCGTTGGCGGTAACGCTCACCGGGCCACCGCCGGAGGAAATGCCGGAGGCATTATTCACGATGGCGGCACCGCCATTACCACCGACATTTCCGGCGCCAGCGCCATGGCCGCCGGTACCGCCGGTCGCGCCGGCGGTGACTGTGACGGAGTTGGATGAAGCATTTGAGCCGAAAGCTTGAGCGATGGCATTGCCTCCGGTTCCGCCGTTGCCGGAGGCGAAGTAGTGGCCATTATTATTTGAAAAACTGCCTCCGGAAGAGCCAGTAGCGCTGGCCGTCACATAACTGTAGCCGCCGGTCCCGATAGCTATCGGGATGCCCGTCGAGATCCCCACGGCGGTTGCGGTGGCGATATTGCCGTTACCGGCATGGCCAGGGGTAAAACCGTAAATGTTGCCGCCATGCTGGTTTCCGTTGTTGGCAGTGGCGGTGGCGCTGACATTGCCCACGTTGACGAGATTGATTTGAGCATTGGCGGTTCCGGCTTGGCTGAAGTTGGCTGCTTCGTTGCTGAGGGTAACGATGTAGCCGCCGCTGCCGGCATAAGCGTTGGAGTTGCCGATCAGGTAGCTTGGCGCACCGGCGCCGGAGAAGGTGAGGTCCATGATGGAAGAGGCATTGCCGGCCGTACCGGCATTGCCGCCTCTATTGGTACCACCGCTATTACCACCGGTGGCGTTCTGGGCAAGGGTAAGCTTGCCGGTGGTGCTGCCGGAGACAGCACAGGAGCCGGCTGATCCAAGAAACGCATCACCGCCGTTGCCGCCCACAACGCCGTTATATCCGTATCCGCCTGAACCGCCGGTCGCATTGGCAGTAACGTTCACCGGGCCGCCGTCGGTGGAAATGCCGGAGGCGTTATTCACGGTAGCGGCGCCGCCATTACCGCTACTATTACCGCCGGCGCCGCCAGTCACATTGGCGATAACGTTCACCGGGCCGCCGCCAGTGGAAATGCCGGTAGCGTGCTGCATGGTGGCCAAGCCGCCGTTGCCACCCGCCCTGCCGTTATATCCGAATCCGCCTGAACCACCGGTCACATTGGCGATAACTTTCACCGGGCCACTGCCGGTGGAAATACCAGAGGCTTGCTGCACGATGGCCAAGCCGCCGCTACCGCCGCTACCGCTACGATAACTTCCGTGTCCACCCGAACCGCCGGTCACATTGGCGGTAACGTTCACCGGGCCGCCGCCGGTGGAAATGCCGGAGGTGTACTGCATGGTAGCGGTACCACCATTACCACCGGCATTTCCGAAGCCAGTGCCTTGGCCGCCGACACCGCCGGCGCCGCCGGCCGCGCTGGCGGTGACGCTGACAGAGTTGGATGAGGCATTGGAGCCGGTGGCCTGGGCGGTGGCATTGCCGCCAGTCCCGCCATTGTCCAGACTAATGTTACTGTTGTAGCCGCCGGAAGAGCCTGTGGCGTTGGCCGTCACACGGCTGTAGCCGCCTGCGGAACCTGTGCCGGTTGAGATTCCCACGGCATTGGCCATGGCGATGTTGCCGTTGCCGGCATGCTCGCCGGTAGAACCGTAAAAATTAATGTTGCCGCCATGCTGGTTTCCGTTGTTGGCGATGGCGGTGACGCTGACATTGCCCACATTGGTGAGATTGATTTGAGCATCGGCGGTTCCGGCTTGGCCGAAGTTGGTTGCTCCGTTGCCACCGCCGCCGCTGTTGCCGCCGCTGCCGGCATAAGCGTTGGAATTGCCGATCAGGTAGCTTGGCGTACCGGTACCGGAGAAGGTGAGGTCCACGATGGAAGAGGCGTTGCCGGCCATGCCGGCATTGTCGCCGCCATTGGTGCCGCCGCTATTGCCGCCAGTAGCATTCTGGGTAAGGGTAAGCCTGCCGGTGGTGCTACCGGAGACGGCATTCATCAGGATGGAATCGGCGCCGTTGCCACCCAAATATCCCTCTCCGCCCGATCCGCCAATCTGGTTGGTGGTAACGTTGACATTACCGCCGCCGGTGGAAATTCCAGACGCGGAAGCGGCGGCAATCCCGCCGGTGCCACCACCAGCATAACCATACCCGCCAAACCCGCCAATGCCAGTGCCGCCGGTGGCGTTGGCCGTAACGTTAATACTCGTTGCGGCGGTAATTCCGGCTTGTGCACTTGCGTTGCCACCTGGGCCACCGAACCCTCGGAGGACACCGCCGCCATCTCCACCTCCACCGGTGGCGTTGGAGTTAGCGGTAAAAGTGGAGGGCACAAGACCATCAGGCAATGGATTGGTGTTCAGATTGAAATCCAGCGTAGAAGAGGCGTTGCCGGCCCTGCCGGCAACGCCGCCGCCATGGGTGCCTCCGCTATTACCGCCGGTGGCGTTCTGGGTAAGAGTAAGCTTTCCGGTGGTGGCGCCGAAGACGGCATTCGTCATGATGGAATTAGCGCCGTTGCCGCCCACAGCGCCGTAACCTCCGTATCCACCCGAACCGCCGGTCGCATTGGCGGTAACGTTCACCGGCCCGCCGCCAGTGGACATGCCGGAGGCGGAAGCCGTGGCGATTCCACCATTACCGCTAATAGCGGCCCCCCAGCCCCCCCCGCCGGCGCCGCCGATCGCGCTGGCGGTGACAGTAACGGAGTTGGATGAGGCATTAGAGCCGAAGGCTTGGGCGGTGGCATTGCCGCCGGCCCCGCCATTGCCGAAGGAAGAGGGGCCATAGAAGCCATTAGTAAGACCACGGCCACCGGAAGAGCCTGTGGCGTTGGCCGTCACACGGCTGTAGCCGCCGGCGGAACCTGTGCCGGTCGAGATTCCCCCGGCGGTTGCGGTGGCGGTATTGCCATTGCCGGCATGGTCGCCGGTAGAACCGTAAAAATTAATGTTGCTGCCATACTGGTTTCTGTTGTTGGCGGTGGCGGTGGCGCTGACATTGCCCACATTGGTGAGATTGATTTGAGTATTGGCGGTTCCGGCCTGGCCGAAGTTGGCTGCTTCGTTGCCGGGGCTACGGCTGTAGCCGCCGCTGCCGGCATAAGCGTTGGAATTGCCGATCAGGTAGCTTGGCGCACCGGTTCCGGAAAAGGTTAGGTCCATGATGGAAGAGGCGTTGCCGGCCGTACCGGCATTGCCGCCTCTATTGGTGCCGCCGCTATTACCGCCAGTGGCGTTCTGGGTAAGGGTAAGCTTTCCGGTGGTGGCGCCCGTGATGGCGTTGTCAGTTCCGCCGATGGTGGTTGCCAAGATGGAATCAGCGCCCTTGCCGCCGTTGGCTATACTTTTGCCATATCCGCCATTACCGCCGGTTTGCTGTACCGTCACGAACAAATCACTACCGTTGGTGGAAATGCCTGATGCGGAGGCGGTGGCAACACCGCCGTTGCCGCCGGTAGCGCCGGCACCCAGTCCATACCCTCCGGCACCGCCGATGGCGATGGCGGTATTGCTCGTATCGGTGTTGCCGGAGGCGTTGGCAGTGGCGTTGCCGCCGGGACCACCATTGGGATTACTCGGCGTGCCGTTGGTTCCGGAAGTTCCGATAACTTCCACCATGTTCGCTACCGCGACATGGGCGGCGGCGAAAGAGACGGCCAGGCTCAAAATCGCCAACCGCCGCTTTGAGCGGCCGGAACGACGGTACTTGTGGGAAAGCAATTTTGCGATCGTGTCGGGACGGTTCAAACGATTCAAACGGTTCAACATGGCTGATTTCCTCCCAAAAGGTTCTGACTCCCGCGCCGGCGAACGACAAGACCCCGGCGCATGATTTTCTTCACCTGACAGATGACGGCGGACGGCGCATGGAATTGCCTCTCTCCATGCCTGGAAGTGGCCGTGGTACTGCTTCGCGCCGCGCGCGACAAAGTTCCCGCCACGACGAACTACCGAACACCGCTACAGCCTTGTTTGGGCGGGCTTTTCGCTCGCCGCCTCGGCCCCCAAGCTGTTGCCCATCGCCGAAAAGTTGATTATCTAAACAGACACTGCTGATTATCTTAATCGATTTGCAAACCAAATCAAATATAATTTTGATTTTTCTTCTTGCATCCCCGACACAAAGACTACAAGGAACTGCGCACCGCATCTCTTATGGATCAATATGGGATTTCCGAGTGAATGTATTCGTTGACACCAATATTCTGCTGGACGTGCTGGCGCGGCGTGAACCCTTTTACGCCGATTCGGCGCGAATATGGACTCTCGCCGAGACCGGACAAGTCACCGGGTTCGCATCGACGTTGAGTTTGCCGAACCTTTTATACTTGTTGCGCCGCGCAAAAAGCCGTCCCACAGCTCGCAAGACCATCGGCATCCTGCGCGATATCTTCAGTTTGGTGCCGCTTGATGTCCAAATTACCAACCAAGCCATCGATTCGGACATCGCTGATTTTGAGGATGCCATCGAGTACTTCAGCGCTCTCCGGGCCGGCGCCCATGCCTTGCTTACGCGCAATCCCGGCGATTTTTCCCATCACGATGTCGCTATCCAGACTCCGGTCGAATTTCCAGCCACGCATTTTGCCCAATGAAGCAAAGCCCGGAGGCTCGTTGTTTACACGCCGGCGCCGACGGGCATACCACCCAACGGAAGCTTGCGATTCATCGGTTCCCAGCCGGATTCCCGGCCGGCCTCTTCCAGCGACTTGCCGGCCGGCTCCTTGATGCAGACGGCGGTCAGTATAAGACCGGCAACCGCCATACCGCCGGAGAAAACCAGTATGCCGTTGGTGCCCAGCGAGTTCTGGATAATCGGGAACAGGAACACGCCGAGAAACGCGCCCGCTTTGGCGACACCGGCCGAAATGCCATGACCGGTGGCGCGCCGGTTCACTGGGAATAATTCGGCGGCCAGGATAAACGTGGTCACGTTCGGCCCGAATTCAATGAAGAAATAGCTCAGGCCAAAGAGAATCAAAAAAGGCGCCACAGCGCTGGAAAGCCCCGGCACAACACCCATGAGCAGAAACAAAAGCCCCATCATGGCGAAGCCCAGCATCTGGACAAACTTGCGCCCGAGCTTGTCGCAGAACATAAAGGCGCAGACATAACCGGGTACCGCGAAGAGACCGAAGATAATCACGTTCCATGCCGTACTGATCAACATCGCATTGTGGGTGTGGGCGGGAATCAGGTGGTTCAGAAGCAGGGGCATGCAGATGGTATTGCCGTAATAGGCGTAATCGAGCACAAACCACGCGCCCGCGGTGCCGATCAAGGCCAGAACGTACTTACTCAGCGGCTCGCGGATTTTACGATCGGCTCCGGCGGCCATCACCGTACCTTCCGAATACCAGGCCAGGTCCTTGGCGGCCTTGGCGCCATGTCCTTTAGCCCGGGCCAGCCAGCGCGGAGATTCCGGCATGGTGCGACGCAGCAGGATCACCGCGGCGGCGGGAATCGCGCCAAGCCCCAGGGCGATCCGCCAGCAAAGATCGTGGCTGACGCCGGCGGCGAGCATGGTCAACAGCACCACCGGCCCGGCCAGAAAGCCCAGCGCCTGGCACGAGAAGACCATCCCGACCATTTTGCCGCGGTTTTCGCGATTGGCGTATTCGCTCATGATAACGGCGGAAAGCGGATAATCGCCGCCGATCCCGAAGCCCATGATGGCGCGCCATACAATCATGGAGATCGGTCCCGCGGCGAACGCGCTGCCCACGGCGCCGATGGTCATCAGAACCGCTTCGATCCCGTAGACGCTCTTGCGGCCGATGCGATCAGCGATGGTTCCGAAAACAAACGCGCCCAGAACGGTGGCGGCCAGGGAGATGGAGGTGACCAGGCCGATCATCAGCGGCGAGGCGTGCCATTCCATATTGGCCAGCACCACCGCGGTGCCGATGACCGTCAGGTCATAAGCCGAAGTGAAGAACCCCATGCCGGCGGTGATAATGGCCCGCAGGTGGAAGCCGGTGAACTTCACTTCGTTCAAGGCCTCCGCCACTTCCCGGGCGTGTAACTCGTTGCTTACCGCTGCCGCTGCCATTGCCATCTCCTTGTACCCGGATGGGCGTTGCGCGCCTTCCATCGGCACGCCCAGGCTCATCCAACGCCTTCCAGGATAAACCAGGGCAATGTTGATAACGTTAGACAAGTGTTAAATTTGCATTAAGGCTGATGGGGCAACAAGTTTGTTGTAACTCTTCATAAAACGGCATGTTACAAGCGTTTGTCCTATATGCGAAAATCGAATTTTTGTTATTTTTAATGATATTGCACCGTAGTTGCCAATCCCGGCGAGTGGGCGCCAGGCGCCGGCCATCCCCGCGAGAGCCGGGGAGACGGGGACGCATCACAATATATTGTTATATTGTAATATATTAGCGAGTGTACTCAGTTGTTGTCGCCGCGGCGGAATCGGTCTCCGCGTCGCGGAACTGTTTTTCATACAACCGGCGATAGATATCGCAGGAAGAAAGCAAATCGACGTGGGAGCCGGCGGCGACGATTCGCCCCGCGTCCAGGCAGATAATCAGATCGGCCGCGATAATGGTTCCCAGGCGATGGGCGACAACCAAGGTGGTGCGATCGCGCATGAACTCCTTGAGGGCCAGGGCGATTTTGAATTCGCTCTCCGAGTCGATCTGGCTCATGGCTTCGTCGAGAATGAGGATGGCCGGATCGCGCAGGATGGCGCGGGCAATGGCGATGCGCTGGCGCTGGCCGCCGGATAGACGCAGACCGGACGGACCGACCAGGGTCTCGTAGCCGGCGGGCAAGGCGGCGATGAATTCATCGGCGTAACTGCGGCGGGAGGCTTCCAGCACCAGCCGGCGCGGCGCGTGGCGGCGGCCATAGGCGATGTTGTTGTAGATGGTGTCGGCGAACAGGATGGTGTCCTGGGTCACCAGGCCGATCTGCCGGCGCAGCGACGCCACCGACACGGTGGCGATGTCCACGGAGTCGATCAGGACGCGGCCGCCGCTGGGCGTGTAAAGCCGCGGCAGAAGCGAAAGCAACGTGGTTTTGCCGGAACCGTTTCCGCCCACCACCGCCGCCACTTGTCCGCGCCGGACCCGGAAGCTGATGTCGGTAAGAACCTGTTGCCGGTGGCCGGGATAGATGAAGCATACGGAATCAAACTCGATGGAGTGGTTGTGGCGGGCCAGCCGGGGCAGGGCGTGGGAGTGATTCGGCTCGGGATCCAGGTCCATGATTTCAAAGATGCGTGTGGCGGCGGCATTGGACTGTTGCAGTTTGGAATTCACATCCGCGAGTTTTCGCAGGGGTTCGAAAATGGCGGCGAAACAAACCAGCAGAAGAAAAAACGAATCGCGGCCGATAGAGCCCCGGAAGACAAATTGGGCCGCCACCAGCATGGGAATGCTGCCCAGAATCACCGCGATGGTTTCCACGGTGGGGCGCGAAAGCGCC
>JAJZKJ010000055.1 GCA_021804195.1 Acidobacteriota bacterium | reverse complement strand
CACGCCGCCGGTTTTTTTGCGCCTGCCCGATCACGTGCAGACACAGCGTGGTCTTGCCGGATGATTCCGGTCCAAAAACTTCCACAATGCGGCCACGGGGTATGCCCTTGCCGCCCAGCGCAATATCCAGGCCCAGCGAGCCGGTGGAAATGCCGGAAATGGCCAGCGGATTGGTCGTGCCATCCAGCGTCATAATGGCGCCTTTGCCATACGCCTTTTCAATCTGCGACAACGCACGTTCCAAGGCTTGATCTCGGGCGGATGGGGCTGCGGTTTCTTTGGTCATGATTAAGCTCGCTATGCAAAAGGCCAAGGCTATGCCACCACGACAAATGCGGCGACTGGCTGGCTATGATACCTAACTAACGGCTAACGTCAACTACTGATCAATAACCCGCCTGAATCGGAGCGGACACTGGAGATGCAGCCGATCGGTCATCCGGCTGGCTCGCCAGCGCCGGGCCGGGTGGTCCGCCTTGAATGGGTACGGGGGAATTGACAAAAAACACCGGCAGTCCGATGTGCACCAAAGTCAGCAAATTGACCGCATCCCAGTTGGTCATGCGAAAACAGCCGTGCGAACCGGTCAAGCCAATATATTGTGGTTGCGGATTGCCGTGCATGCCCACATTTGGAATGCTTAGGCCCATCCACACCACACCCACGGGGTTGCGCGGGCCAGGCGGAATGAGCAGCGGGTGATGAATGTCATGCACACTTTTGAATACAGACGGCAGGAACGTGTAGTTGGGGTTGAGTGCGATATCTTTGATATACGCATCGCGCGTGGGCATATCCGCGTTGATCGCCGGAATGGAACAATGAAACAAGGCTACTTCCTGCTTGCGGGCATTGTAGGCCCGAATCACCTTCTGCCGGATGTTGATTACCAGATACGCGACGTGAGGATGGGGCAAATCCGCCTTGTCTGCGGCGATCACCGCCGAAAGTCCGCCCGGAACGCCAAAATCCACATCCGGAGCCGGAAAGGGCTGGATGTTGGGCACATTAATCGTTTGCCCTTGGCGCAGGGCACTCAGGCGAATTCCCGGATTCAGCCGGGCCAAAAGCCGGCGTGTGCAATGAAATTTCTCGCATATACATCCTTCCATGGATCCGTATGGCATGCGATTGGCCGCGGCCATCGTCCGCCAGTGATAATGTTCATGACCGACCGCCTGCGCATCAGTCGATGAAATCGTATAGGTGGCGGTGACATGCTTAACGTCAACGCCCAGAGCGTCAAAAACCCGCGGATCATGGGGATTGAGCGGATTAACGCCCGGAAACTTTGCCGCGGCATATTCCCGCAGGGCCATGAGCGAATGGGGGCCGAAGTTACCGTCCAGTATGCCCGGCGAAAAGTCATGTGCGGCCAGCGCAATTTGCCATGCCAAGGCAACTTTTCGCCGGTAGCTCAGATGGGGGCGCCTGAGTGGTGCAAACGCAGTGGCTGTGGCATGGCCGGTGCGGCCCGGGCCATTACCGTCTGCTGAAGAATTCTGAGTAGCGCCTGGCGAATTCCCGGACGTTAGAGGTTTGGCGCGGACCGATGCTCCGGACCCCACCGGCCAAGCCGCCAGAGCAACGCAACTTGCCATGAATAGCCATTTTCTGGTGCCCATCGGCCGCCCATTTTCTTACATCATCTGCCAACTGCTCGGTTGCCCGATTTTACCTTCAAAATCGCGCCAGAGCGGCACGCCCTGTTCAGGCTGGCCCGTGGTGGCCTGTTCCGCCACTCGCGTAGGTCCTTATTATACCCACTCCGTCATCCAATTTATCCTGGTCTGGCTTCCATGCCCGCCCCGGCACTGCCGTTTTGGCCATGACCGTTCATCGGAACCTGTGGGTGGTGCCCCACTCCATTGGTCCGCGGCACGCTTAGCCGAGCGGCCGGCTCATGCGATTCCAGGGTTGCGTGATTGGTGGAAGCGGCGCCTGCCACCGCAGAGCCGTTGCTGTAGCGCAGGTCGGCCTTTTCCATGGGGGACTTCTCACCAGGATGTATGCGCTTCCAGATTTCATCGCGATCGACCGATACCTCGCGCGGAGCCTGAATCGCCAGCCGCACGGAATTGCGCGACCACTTGACCACCTTCACTTCGATGATGCCATCAATAATAATGCTCTGACCTTCAGTACGACTTAATGCCAACATAAACCAGTTCCTTTTGATTCTACAGTGCCGCCCGCCCGGTTTTCAGCCCGGTCTGAAAGTGCCCTGCGAGAACACAAAACCCACTACTAGCCGAAGCCTTTCGCACACCCTGGCAATCTCACCTTCTTGAGGTTGAACCTGGCGCTCCGGCGCGGCCGCTGGCCCGCACTGATTGAATCGGTTCTCGGACGCGGAAACATGAATTTCTTTTATCGGGTGTTGGTAGGGGAGTTGGCGCGGTGTACGTGCGGCCGAAGAAGCCTGGGCTTAAGGTCCGATAATGTAGTGGCCCGTGACCACATGGGCACACGTTGCTGCCCTGCCATTTGAAGAGTCTATGTGGTGCTTATTTCCTGATAATATCGCCGCATCAGGTCCGACCGCGAGAGCAACCCCAGAATAACAGGTGGTTCGGCGCCGGGCTTTATCGCATCCATCACCGCCAAATGGGAGATGTCATGCCGCGAAAATGCCTCCACCGCCGCGGCAATGGTGTCGGTAATTTTCAGCGGAGGCACATCCGTGCGCAGCACGTCACCCACCAGCAGCAGCGGAGCGGCCTGCGGCTCAAGAAAAATGGGCCTGAGATCATCGACTGTTAACATGCCCAGATAATTACCCTTGCGATCCTGCACCACAAAATCGCTCACCGGAGATTCCGCAATGCGCTGCAAAATAGCAGATAACGGCTCGTCCGAATGGGCTACCGCCGCGGCGATCAATGGCATCTGATCTAGGTTGATGCGCTGCAAAGCACTCAGGCCCACCGCCGATCCCAGTTTGACGCCCAATTTTTTCAGCGGAAGCGTGTACAGGCCTTCCCCGATGAAAATCTGCTGAATGACGGTGGCGGTAACGGCTGCCAGCATGATCGGCAACATGATGGCATAGTTTCGGGTCAATTCAAAAAGCAGAATAATCGCCGTCAGCGGAGCCTGAATGGCCGCCGCCAAAACCGATCCCATGCCCACCAACGCATACGTAGCCGCCTGAATATGAGGATTATACGTGTGCAGCACAATGCCCAGTGCTCCTCCCCCGGCCGCTCCGATAAACAGGGCCGGGGCGATAACGCCTCCGGAACCGCCCGAGCCAAGCGTAAACGATGTAGCCACTATTTTCAGCAGGCAAATCACCAGCAGAAATTCCAGGCCGATCCGCACGCTATGCCCGTTAAAATGATGCAGGCCGTTATACCAGTTGGGATCAATAGCCCGGCGGATCGTCGGATAGCCATCTGCAAAGATCGGCACGTAACCATGGGCAAAACGCGAGGCCATAAATGGATCATGCCGAAACAGCACCAACACCACAATGCCGCACACGCCCGACAAGCCCGCCCCCAGTATCGGATAAAAAAAACTTTTGACCCGCACGCTGCGCCGTTGGGCGATATTTTCCACCCAGGTCATGGCTTGGGTAAACACCACGGCCAACATGCCGCACACCACCCCCAGAAATAAATACCACGGCAACTCCGGAAAGTTGAAGACCAGGTTGCCGGTGTTCAGCGGCATCTGAAACAAGCCGCTGGTTTGGGTGGAACCGACAATGGCATTGTACATGGTCGTGGAGATCACCGAACTGATGACCACCGGCGTGAGCGTACGGATCGAAAAATCGCGCAGCATGACCTCCACGGCAAACAGCACCCCCGCGATGGGCGCCCCGAACACCGCGCTGATGCCGCCGGCGGCGCCGCACCCAATCAGGACCGGCAAGTTGCGTCGCGAAATGCCCACGCTATTGCCAACCAGCGAACCAATGGAGGATCCGATGATGGCAATGGGGGCTTCCGGACCGGCTGATCCGCCCGAGCCGATGGTCAGGCTGCTGGCGACAATGGTTTCCGCGCCCAGCGAAGGCTTAAGTCGGCCGGATTCCCGCGTGAGAGAAAGCAGCACGCTGGCCAGGCCGTGTACCGGCGATTTATCGCGGCTCCAAAGTTTCCGCCACAGCACCAGCAGCAGGCCGCCAACCATCGGCGCCAGCGGCAAAAACACATAGCTTTGCCAGTGGAGGGTAGCGCCGGATTTGACCGCCAGCGGCACAAACAGGTAGTGATGGAAAAACTCCACACATTCCTTAAACAGCCAGGTGGCCGCCCCAGTGGCCAATCCCACCAGAAACGCCAGCATCACCAGCAGAGTTTGCTCGCGCACTCCCCATTTGGCCAGTTGCTGCAATGCTCGCAAGCGCCAAGTTTGCACCATGATCGAAAAACGCTTCTTGGATAACCATTGCATGGATGTATTCCGCCACCGGCGCCACCATGCGCCTGGCGAAGTAATTTAGCGACTCGCGGTGGAAAATGCCACCAGGAGTTACTCAAATCAACTACGTTGCCGATGTGCCGTGAGCAGATCATCACGCGTAATAATGCCCAGTATTTTGGATGGCGTGTCCCGGTCCATAACCACCAACCGGCCTACCCGGTGCCGGACCATCATCTGGTCCGCCCGGCGCAGCGAACAATCTGAGTAAATGACTACCGGCGGTCGGCGGATCATCGCGGAAAGCGCGGTCTCGGGCGGAATTTCCGGATTCAGAAAGTCCCGGGTGGAAAGCACGCCCAGTAAATGGTGCTTTGGGTCAACAATCGGAAAACCGTCGTACGGCATGTATCGTTCGTCGGTGGCTACCTTTTTACGGGCCGAGGCGCAGGTTTCATCGCCAGCCAGGCAAATTGGATCCGGCGAAAACGCCTCTTTGACCAAAACGCTGTCCATAAAATCGGCCTGGGGACGAAACAATGCCCGGCCACCGCTGCGGGCAAATTTTTCCGTCAATAAATTGCTGCGCATGAAGGCACACGAAACCAGAAATGATGCGGTACACCCGGCAACGATGGGTGCCAGCCCGTTGGGCCGCAGTGTCGTTTCAAACGCAAAGACAATCGAAGTCAAGGGAGTCCAGGTGGCGCCGCAAAATAGAGCCGCCATGCCCACCAGGGCCGCCGCTTGCACGTTGACATCCGCATGGGGAATCAAATACAAAATGGCCATTGCCACCACCGCGCCCAGCGCGCTGCCGATATTAAACAGCGGTGCCATCGTACTGCCCGAGGTTCCGCTGCCCAGCGCTACCGTCCAGGATACGATGCGCGTCAACAGCAGCAACCCCGCAAATTCCAGTCCGCCCTTGCCTGCCAGGATATGGCGGATGTTGACGTATCCCACGCCCATCGACGGATTAAAAATCAGCCCGCACGCCCCCACCACCACCCCTCCCATCGCCGGCCACCACATCCAATGCACGTGACTGTATTTGGTGAACAGCTTCTCCACCCAGTACAGGCCATGGGTCAGCAGCACCGCCACCAGTCCGCAGACCACGCCGATGGCCGCGTAAATGATTAAGGGCTCCAGCGTGGGAACCGGTAATGCCGGCATGGCGAAGATCGGACTGGTGCCGCTCACCAGAATCCGCAGCCCGCCGGCAACGCCGCTGGCGATCGCCACCGCCAGGATGGATATGGGCTGGAACTCAAAAAGCAGCAATTCCAGCGCCATCAGGATGGAGGCCAGCGGTGCGCCAAACGTTGCCGACATTCCGGCCGCCGCTCCCGCCGCAAGCAGCACCCGTCGCCTTTCCTTGGTAACCGTAATCACCTGGCCCACGATAGATCCCAAGGCGGCGCCAGTGGCAATAATCGGTCCCTCCGCGCCGAATGGACAGCCCGTGCCAATGCTCACCGCCGCCGAAAGAGGCTTGAGCACGGCCACTCGCGCGGGGATTTTGCTCTCGTGGAACAGGGCACTGGCCATGGCTTCCGGGATTCCGTGTCCACGAATCATCTCGGACCCGTAGCGGGCCATCAGGCCCACCACGATTCCGCCCGCGGCCGGTATCAGCAGCACCCACCAGCCTACGTGGGCGGTGGTGGGCGCGTTGAATGCGAAAGAAAATTGTCCTCGGAAAGACAAATTGGTAAACAGCCCGATGAGCTTGAAAAGCGACCACGCTGCCGCCTCGCCCAAAACGCCTATCAGTGCTGCAAGCCCGCACAAAAACAGTCCGCTGCGATCCAGCAAACCTCGAGAGTCTTTCTTGGGAATCACCTCGTCCAGCAAGTCGGCATCGGGGTTTGGAGCGGCTTGGCTGGAAACGCCAGGGACGGCTCCTTTTTTGGGGCCGCCGCTGGGGTCAACCGGGGGTGGCCCGGCCGCATCACCCGGCTTCCCGCGCCCACTTCCATCAGTCTCGCTAAAAAAGGCCATAGACTCCTTGCGATCCCGGCACATCGGCATTACACAAAACTATAGGATGCTGCCGCCGAGGATACCAGATCCCAATAGCGGCGGCCAGCTTTATTCTTTGATCGATTTTAATCGGATAACGCGGCTGCGGCAACCGGCGGCGTCCACCACATGTTCGCCTGACACTGTAGGGTTAAATGATGTTCACCGCCCGGGCCGCCACCAACGCCACAATAGCCACTGAAATCAAGGATTGGGCCATCATCAGCAGTTTGGCCGGCCGGGCCAGGATGGCCGTATCCGTCGGCGAAAAAGCCGTGCTGGTGTTAAATGCCAAAAATAGATAATCTACATATCTTGGCATCCAGTTATTGCTGGCCGGATGGGGCGAGAGCATCTGTGGAAATAAAAACCAACTGTTCCGCGACGATGCTTGGAATCGCCTGGCCCGCGGGCCGCCCGCGTCCAGCCGCCAATACCACAGCGAAAACACCAGAACATTGGTCAGCCATAAGGCCGCGGCGGATTGCAGCAGCAGCACCGGCTTGGTCGCCGGATCAGGCAACTGCCGGATCAGCAGCGCCAACGATGCCAATTCAAAAAAACTGACCACTCCGTTGATGCACAAGCCCAGGATCATATTCAGCCGATGCTTGCCGGCGCGATGCGTTACCATCGCCGGCACCAGCAGCGCGCTGACCAGTGCCAGCAAAGTCCACCGTCCGCCCAACGCCATGGCCGGGGGCATCGCCACATAAATGCCGCCCGCGGCCAGCAAAGCCACCATCACCGGCCAACGCGGTTCCACCAGAGATTCTATTTCCTTTATCGCCGTCTTCAGATTGTTCATCATCGGCACCCCCGTATCGGCAGTGGGGCCAGGCCGTCCGCCTGGCCCATTGCATCATGGCCGTGGCTCGTGATTCGGTCAAGCGGCAGCCGGCGTGCCATTCACCGGCGCGCCACTGTTGCAGTGCCGCCGCTTTTCGATAACCATAGGCTGGCAGGGTCCGCTGCTTTGCGAATCGGTTCATCCCGATCATGGCAAATAACCGATGGTTGAATGCGGGGCGCCGGACTTGCTTGGGCCCTACCTGCAACCATAAAGGGAATTTCGCATGAAATCTGTAGTACATGTCACCCACGAAGCTGTCCAGAAAATCGGCGGCATTGGCGCAGTTCTGCACGGTCTTTTAACTTCCAAAACGTGGTCCAGCCGGGTTGATCGGGATATTCTCGTGGGGCCGCTGTTTTCCACCGATGGCACCGCGGCCACGCGTCTGGGCGACAACGGGGAGGTGTTGTACAGTTCGATGGATGGCATTGTGCGTCACCCGTTCGGCCACGCCTTCGCCGAAATCGAACGAAAATTTCATGTCAACATTGTCTACGGGCGCAAGGTGTTTTTTGACCCCGCCACGGGCGTAAAAGCATTCCCCGAAGTGTTGCTGCTGAACGTCAACCATTATGATCAGGCCCGCTCCAACGCGTTTAAATTCCGCCTGTTTGAAGAATTCGCCATTCAATCCAATAAATATGAATGGATTTGGGATTATGAACAGTATTGCCGCATTGCCGAGCCGGCGCTGGAAGCTCTGCACGCGGTGGGTTGTCCGGAAGGCCCTGAACCGGCGGTGATTCTTTCCCATGAGTACATGGGCATGCCCACCGCTCTGGCCGCCCGCATGCTCGCCCCGGACCGCTTTCGCACCCTCTTTTATGCCCATGAGGTGGCCCCCATGCGCCGCATTGTGGAAGAACACCCCGGCCACGACATCGCCTTCTACAACGCCCTCAATTACGCCCATCAACGCGGCCTGAACGTGAATGAAGTCTTTGGGCCGCAGGATGCCTTTTACAAATACCCCCTCGTGGATGCTGCCCGCCATTGCGATAACATTCTCGCGGTCGGCGATGAGGTGGTCCGCGAACTGCGCTTTATGGATCGGGCGTTTGAAAAGCAATCCATTGATCTGGCTTACAACGGCGTGCCCGCGTTTGCCATTTCGCTGCCCGAAAAGCTCGCCGCCCGCGATCGTCTCCGCCGCTATTGCCGGAATCTGCTGGGCTTTGAGCCGGATTTTGTTTTCACCCACGTCACCCGTTTGGTCTTGTCCAAGGGATTGTGGCGGGATCATCGCGTGATGGATCATCTGGAACCGCTGCTCCGCCGCGATCACAAAACCGCCGTGCTTTTTGTGCTTTCCACTGAAACCTCCGCCCGCCGTGGCGATGACGTACTCAACATGGAAGCCGGTTACAAATGGCCCGTCGCCCATCGTGAAGGCTATCCGGACCTCACCGGCGGGGAGGCCGCCTATTACGCCGGCGTTCAGGAGTTCAACGCCCGCGGACGCAACGGAAAAATCATCTACCTCAACCAATTCGGATTTGATCGGCAAACCTGCGGCGCCCGCATGCCCCAGGACATGGATTTCATGGATATCCGCAAAGGTTCTGATGTGGAATTTGGTCAATCCATTTATGAACCCTTCGGCATCGCCCAGGTGGAACCCATTTCCTTTGGCGGAATCTGTGCGTTTACCGAACTCTGCGGCTGCGCCGGCTTCGCCCGCAGGGCCGCCGGCGAAAGACGGTTGGACAATATCTTGGAGGTGGATTACACCGCGACTCCCCAAGTCAACCGTACGTCTCTTGCGGACATCCTGGCCATTGATCGCGCCGCCCGCGACCGTATTGAAGATAACGTCGCCGGCCAGGTAGCCGCGGCGCTTTACAGCCGCCTTCCGACTGAAGAACGCCATTTTGCCAAGCTGCTGCAGAACGGTTACGAACTAGCCCAAAAAATGAGTTGGGAAGTGGTGGCCCGAGATTACGTATTGCCTGGAATAGACCGCGCCATCCAACGTCGCCACGCGCCAACACCGGCTTTGGCTGGGCGGTAGATTGCCGCCAGCCGCGGGCGGTGCTTTGCGGCGGGCGGATACCCGCGAGCGGCGCTGATTCTCTGGGCGAACGGTTTTTTTCCGCCAGACCACCCGCTGACAGCCGGAATGGCCATCCCCGGAATGGCCATCCAATGTCGCCCCAATAACAACCTCCGTCCGGCAAAATCCCGCAGCGCTGCTTAGGATAAGGCGTG
>JAJZKJ010000054.1 GCA_021804195.1 Acidobacteriota bacterium | reverse complement strand
ATGCTCCGGGTGGCGCGCGCGCTGGACCGGGAAGCGGCCGGCCTGGCCCTGGTCGCGCAATTGCGCTCGCGCATCGAGGCGGTTGCCGCCCGCACCCGCCATCTGGACCGGCGGCCCGAAGTATTTTGTCTCGAATGGCCGCGTCCCCTCTACAACGCCGGCCACTGGACGCCGGAATTGGTCGAGCTTGCCGGCGGCCGTGATCGTCTTGCGGCTCCCGGCGCCTATTCGACCCGCCGGCCCTGGGAAGAACTCCAGGCCTATGATCCGGAAATGATCCTGGGCATGGTCTGCGGCTTTTCCGTGGAGCGGGCCGCGCGCGAGATGCAATGCCTGCGCCAATACCCCGGCTGGGACAACCTGCGGGCGGTGCGCAACCGTCAGGTCTGGGTTTTGGACGGGCCGCGCTATTTCAGCCAGGCCGGCCCCGGCATCGTGGAGGGTCTGGAATTGCTGGCGCGCATCTTCCATCCCGCCCTCTTCGGACCGCCTCCCGCATTGCGTGCTTTCGCTGCGCTCGGCCCGGCTCATGAGCCGGTCTAAAGTAAAAGCGGCTGTGCCGCTTAGCCGAGTGAAGTCATTTTTAGACGCGCATGGGGCCAAAATTATTTAACGCAATGGCTTTCCCGCAATCGTTTTAAATCCATTCGCATCGCTGGGTCTTTCTGCAGCGTGACAAGCGTCTGGCGCAGAATGGCGGCGGCGCCGGCGTGCGCGGGGAACTTGATTTGGTAATGCGCCCATTTGCCTTCCCGCCGCGCAGCCGCAATCCCCATGCGCCGCAAATAGGCCAGATGGCGCGAGATCTTCGGCTGGCTCTCCCCGAGTGCTTCGGCGAAGTAACAAACACAGACTTCCCGGCCGGCCATCAAATGCAATAGCCGCAGCCGGGTGGGATCGGCCAGGGCGGTGAAGAATGGCGCCAGGCTATGGGCGGAAAGGGTGATTCGGCTCACACCTCATTGTATATGCCTTGACAAATATGCCCGTCTGTCGATATATTCGCTTATGCATATGCGTTTAGGAGAGCCTTTATGACACCCGATCCCGCCCTGCGGAAACAGGTTCGGGCCAAATACGGCCGCGCGGCCCTCGCCGTGATGAACCCTGGCGCGGAGCGGGCCGGCTGCGATCCCGGCCTGCGCTGCTGTGATCCCATCACCGCCAATCTGTACTCCGTGGACCAAATTGGCGCGCTGCCCGAAGCCGCGGTGCGGGCTTCGCTGGGCTGCGGCAATCCCACCGCGCTGCTGGATTTGCGTCCGGGCGAAACCGTGCTCGATCTGGGTTCCGGAGGCGGCATGGATGTTTTGCTCTCGGCCCGGCGCGTGGGGCCCTCCGGCAAGGCGATTGGCCTCGACATGACGGATGAAATGCTGGCCCTGGCGCGGGAAAACCAGCGCCAGGCGGGTGTCGCCAATGCCGAGTTTTTACGCGGCGAAATCGAACATATTCCGCTTCCGGATGCCTCCGTGGATGTTGTCATTTCCAACTGCGTCATCAATCTTTCCGCCGACAAGGACCGCGTGCTCGCCGAAGCCTTCCGCGTGCTCAAACCGGGCGGCCGTTTTGCGGTTTCCGACGTGGTGGTGCGAGGCTCTGTTCCGGAAGCGGTGCGCAAGAGTATGCAGCTTTGGATCGGCTGCATCGCGGGCGCGCTCGAGGAAAACGAATATCTGGCCAAGCTGGCCGCCGCGGGGTTCTCGGCATCCGCCATTGAACCCACCCGGATCTATGAACTGCAGGATGCGCGCCAGTTCTTGAGCGCCTCGGGGGTGGATGTGGACGCCATCGCGGCCCAAGTGCAGGGAAAATTTTTCAGCGCCTTTATCCGCGCCCACAAGCCTCATATAGCGTTCACGGCCGAGCCGCACGGCAGTACAAGTGCGGGGACAGCTCTTCCTTGATTCTCGGCCAGGATGTTTGCTAAATTGTCTCACCTGAAAGTACAAGCGGCTGTGCCGCTTCCCGGCGGTCAGGCTTGCATCGGGAAAATATATGACCGCCCCTTACCGGTTTCTGTTTCTATGCACCGGCAACTCGGCCCGCTCCCTCATGGCCGAGGCCATTCTCAACCATAAAGGCAGCGGCCGCTTCCTGGCCTCGAGCGCCGGCAGTCATCCCACCGGCCATCCCCGTCCTGAAGCCCTGCGCCAGCTGACGGACGCCGGCATTTCCACCGCCGGGCTGCGCAGCAAATCCTGGGCGGAATTTACCGCCGCCGGCGCGCCCGCCTTCGATTGTGTGATTACCGTCTGTGACAATGCCGCGCGCGAACCCTGCCCCTACTGGCCTCATGCGCCCTTGACCGCGCATTGGGGCATCCCCGATCCGGCCGCGGTCCAGGGTTCAGTGGAAGAAATAAACCGCGCGTTTCACAATGCCTTCCTCAGCCTTGAGGCCCGCATGAACTTGCTGCTGGCGCTGCCGCTCGATCAACTGGATCGTCTGCCCGCGCAGAGCGCCATAGCCCGCATTGGGCATTCGCTGTAAATCCAGTGGCGGGGCCGCTTTTAACGTTTCGGGTGAATCACGAGAAGGTCTAAATGCTTTTCAAAAGCATCAAAATCGTGATCGCGGTGAAGAAGCGCATGTCCTTCCCGCAGACAGAAAGTGGCAATCAGGCAATCAATGGTTTTCCGAACGGTATGACCATGCGTCCGCAGCTTGCGGTAGTTTTGCGCCGCATTCACTGCCAGAGCCTCGCCGCCGGCATTGAATATCTGGAATTGGGATAAATGGTGGCGCGCTTGCAGGAACGTTTCGTCATCTGGTATGCCCTGCAGGACCTCGCATAGGTTTAAATCTGTCAAGCCCAGACGATCGTGGGCCATGTGTAGATCCAGCCAGTCAGTGTGCGGATTCCGTTCGCCTCTGAAATAACCAATCCAGACGGTTGAGTCCACGATGATCATCGGGCGGCCGTTACGTCCGCAGCCGGTTCAGGCGAGATTCACTTAAATTGCCTTCCCAGCGCACTTTGCCTCGCAGCCGGCGGATTGCGGTCTGCGCCTGGGTTTGGACCAGCAGCCGCAAACCGGCATCCACCACGGCTCTTTTAGTGCGGAGCTGGCTGCCGCGCATCGCCTGACGCATCAGTTGATCATCAATTTCAATATTCGTCCGCATTGTGTAAATTTATCATATTTATGTGTATTGAAAAATCCGGAGATGATCGCCGAATCTGGCCGGCATTTCTGACCGGCAGGCGTAGGTCCAGCGTTCTGCGCTGGACCTCGCGGCCGGCAAATGGATGAATAGGTAGAACTGCGAAATGGCATGGTTTAGGGCCGCGCCTGCGCGGCCGGAAAATGATAAATGCAAATGCTCAGGGCTGGAACCGTGACCCGGCCGGAAACCATGTCTACGGGAACCTTTCGGATCGTGACCTGGGGCGGCTCGCCGGCGCGGTTCGCGGCGCTCAGGCTTGGGCCCGTCATGACCCATACCTGCGCGGGACCGGCCAGGTGAACGCCGCTGGCATGCAGTTCGAATGGCCGCGCCTGGCGGGTGGCATTGACCACGGCCAGGTTCACGAAATGATGTCCGGGGGTAAAGGCCGCCAGCATATCCAGCGGGTAGGTGGGGCTGCCCGCCTGCTTGCGCGGCAAATCGCCGACAATATGCTTCTTGGGCAAGGGCTGGGGCGAGTTGCCGGTCAGCCGCATTGGCTGGGCGCCGGCGCCCAAATGCTCGCCATAAAACTGATATAGCAGCCCCAGCGCGTTCAGCCCGATCTGGCCGTGGTTGAAATCAAGCGTCGAGGTGCCCATCGTCAACGCCGCCATGCGCAGAAAATTGGTGTGCCGCAGCATCTCATTCAAAATCATGGCGTAGGCCAGCACGCCCTTGAGGTTGGGCCGCGCTCCGATATACGCATATTCATCCTGCGAGAGAAAAATCTTTTTCCGGATCATGGCGGGAAAACGGTGCTCGTACGTTTGCCATTCCTCGGCTTCGAAGCGCACGCTGTTGGAGGGCTTGCGCGCCCATTGCAACAAGGGAATCTTCGGCGCGGGCCTGGCATGGGCGGCGGGAGGGCCGAACCGGCGCCCGGAATTCGCATACCAGTGGTTGGTAATGCCGGAAAAATATCCCCAGTCGTGCTTAAGGAATCCGCAGGTCCAGTCGGTTTTGGAGCACAGAGGGTTGGTGCTCTGATAGGGCATCGAACCGGAGGCGAGCAGCGTGATATTGGGATCCGCCCGTTTCATGGCGCGGTAAAAGATCCGGTGCTTGATCAGGTAATACGCCAGCGTGGTGTGCCCCAGTTGCCAGGCGCCGTAGGGCTCGTTGCCGATATCCCAGAACTTGACGTCATAGGGAGCGGGATGCCCGTTGCGCGCCCGCCAGGCGCCCATGGGCGTGGTCACGGCGCCGTTGATATATTGCACTTCCTGCGCCGCTGAATGCTCATCGCCAAAGCCGGCATTGACGGTGATATAGGGCTGCACTCCGATCAGCCGGCACAGGGTCATGAACTCATCCAGGCCCACATCGTTGGACTGCACCGCGTTCCAGGCATGGTCCAGCACCGGCGGGCGTTTATCGGGGTTGCCCACCGAATCGTACCAGTTGAAGTCAGAGATAAAATTGCCGCCCGGCAAACGCCAGAAGCCGGAATGAAGCTGGCGCAGCGCGCGGATCGCGCCCGGGCGGAAGCCGTCCAGATTGTTGGCCGGCATCAGGGAAGCCGTGCCGATATGAAAATTGCCCGTGCCGCTGCCGGTCACCTTGAAGATGCCGTTCGCGGTGCTCGCGCCCGCGGTAAAAGCAATGGGGAATTTGGTGTAGCCGGCGGCAAGCACGGAAAATTTCAGGCTGCTCCTGCCATCGCGGCCAGAGCCCCAGATCAGCGAAACCCTGACCTGCGCTCCCGGCGTGCCGCGCAGATATATGTAGCCCACATACCGCTGCCCCTGCTCCAGCGCCAGACCCGATTGCCGGATGCCGCGCGGCTCGCCGGGTTGCAGCAGGATCTCCGGACTGTGCGTCCCGACAAAGGCGGCGACAGGATCCATCACCACCGGCCGCGCTGATCCAACCGGACGCCATTTATGCGGCAGCATGCCCATAAAGCCCGCAAACCGGGGATGCGCCGGTCCGGGTTTTTTCGCCACAATGGGATAGTAAAATTTACGGTCGTTGAGCATCTGCGACCACAGAGTGCGGTACACCAGCGAGCCCAGGTTCTCAATAAACATTCCGTACTCATACCGTGAAACCGGCCGGGCCAGCCGGTGGGCATGCAGCGTCACCTCGAGTTTTTTGGGCGCAGTTGGCCGGTGTTGCCCGGCCAGGGCCGCCGTGACGAGGCCAACTGTGAGCATAAAAACAGTCACTGTGTTTCTGCCGCCGGAATAATGAGCCTGGGACACGGTATTTCCTCAACTTTCCAAACCTGAATATGCTATACCCGGAAAAAGCCGATTGAAAAGCAGATTCTTTTCCGCCAATTCATCGAGAAATTCAATGTATTCTGATAAACGGCCGCATTCCTGCGCCCTGTTCTCATGAAAACCACTCTGGATGGCTGGGAGGCCCTGCAAGCTGTCGTCCGGTTTGGCAGCTTTGCCGCGGCGGCCAAAAAGCTCAACCGTTCCCAATCCACCGTCAGCTACGCCCTGGCGCGGCTGCAGGAGCAACTCGGCGTTCGCTTGTTTGAGCTGCGCGGCCGCAAAGCCGTCTTGACCGAAGCCGGCCGGGTCTTGTTATCCGACGCCGAGCCGCTGCTGGGCGGCTTCGGCCGGTTGGAGCAGCGGGCCCGCACCCTCGGGTCGGGGGGCAAGCTGGAGCTGCGGCTTTCCGTGGATAGCATCTATCCTTACCCGAAATTGTTTGCCGCGCTGCGGAGTTTCGGCCGCAAATACCCGCACGTGCACACCATTTTGCGCCAGGCCACGTTTATTTCTCCGGAAACCGAATTCCTGACCCAGGGCGCCGATCTCTGCATTGCCGGCCTCGCCTCGCGCGAATTGCTGATGCAGCCGGTGCTGGAAGTTCGCCTGCGGGCGGTGGCGCGCAAGGGCCATCCGCTGGCCGCAAAAAAACGCATATTGTCCCGGGCGGATCTCATGCGCCACCTGGCGGTGGTCATCGAAGGCGACAGCTCCGGCGAAGTGAAAAGCCAGCCGCGCGCGCCCGCCCAGCGTACGCTTGCGGTTTCCACCATTGAAGCCGCCATCGAAGCGGTCCGCTGCGGGCTCGGCTTTGCCTGGCTGCCCCGCTACCGGATTCAGCCTCTGCTGGAAGCGGAAGAATTGATTCCCCTCCGCTTGCCCCTGGGCGGGCAACGATGGGCCCGCTTCCATCTGTTCTGCCGCGACGGCGATGCCGGCGGCCGGGAGCTGCGGGAATTGGCCGGATTATTGGGCCTGGGCCGGGATATGGAAGTGATTTAATCCCTGATCTGCGGCGCCGCTGCCATCTATCGAATTCCCCGATACATTCCCGGAAAAAATCAGTGATTGGCCTTTCGTCCGGGAAAGCTACAATACGGGCGCGCTCCCGATGGTTTGGACTCATATGGCACCGGATGCGCTTGGGAGCTGCTTTTCTGGATTGCGCCATGAATTCATCCTCTTCCCCCGCTCGCTTCCGCATCTCCGTCCTGGCCGGCAGCGCTTTTGTTGCCTTATTCCTGTTGCCCCGGCCGGGCCTGGCGCAAGCCAAAACCCAGAGGCCGCCGCGTTTACCCGGCGCGCCCCACGTCTTTGTCCAGCACATACGGATCTACGGCCCGTCGCTGGTCGGCAATCTCGAGGGCGAAAAGGTCAATCGCCCCGCCATCGTTTTTCTTCCGCCCAGCTATTTCAAAGATAAAACCCGGCGTTATCCCGTGGTCTATGCGCTCCATGGCTTTTTCATCAACGCCGAAAAATGGACGCATGAAATTCATGTCCCGCTGACCATCGCCAACGCCTACGCCCGCGGCGCCCGGCAGATGATCGTGGTGCTGCCCGATTCCTATACTCTCTACGGCGGGTCCATGTATTCCGGCTCCGAGACCACGGGCAACTTCGAGCGCTATGTCTATCACGACGTGGTCCATTATATGGACACCCACTATCGCACCATCCCGAACCGGCTGGCCCGCGGCCTGGTCGGGCATTCCATGGGCGGTTACGGGGCGCTGCGCATCGGCATGCAGCACCCCGGGGTCTTCGGCAGTTTATATGTCATGAGCGCCTGCTGTCTTTCGCCCATGATGGCGGGCGGTCCCAGGCCGCCGCTGGCGCCGGGGGGAAAGCGCCCGCCCTCGCTGCGGCAAATGCTGCGCGGCATTACCTCGCCGGCCGAAGCCGCCCGCAAGCTCCCCTGGTTCGCCAAAATGCAATTGGCCCTCGCCGCCGCCTGGTCGCCCGACCCCGCCAAACCGCCGCTCTTCCTCGATTTGCCGTTTCAGAACGGCAAGCCGGTGCCCGCCGTGCAAGCCGAATGGGCGGCCAATTCTCCCCTCGCCATGATCGGCCAGTACATCTATAATCTGCGCCGTTACCGGGCCATCGGCCTGGATGTCGGCGATCAGGACGGCCTTCGCTTCGGCATGATCAAGGTGCATCACATTCTCGATCGCTACCATATTCGCAATCATTTCCAGATCTATCACGGCACCCACACCAGCCATGTGGCCTATCGTTTTCAAAACCATGTGCTGCCGTTTTTCAGCCGCCATCTTTGCTTTGCCGCGCCTTGCCGCGCCCGGCGCTGACGCGCTGCATTCATTTGACGAAAGGCCGCCATCTTCGCTACCGTTCCTAACTGACGCGAATCATGAAACCCGCCGGGATTCATGGAGTTCATCAATGAGCTATTTCTCAAAAACCCTGCTGCTCGTTCCCATCATTTCCCTCCTTGCGGCCGCCGCGCTGGCGCAATCGGCGCCCGTTTCTCCGGCCGCCGCCGCGGCCCCGGCGCGGCCGGCCTGGCTGAATCCCAAACTGCCGGCCCGGGAACGCGCCGCGGCTCTGGTCAACCAGATGACCCTGCGGGAAAAGGTTTCGCAGTTGACCAATGAATCGCGCGCCATTCCGCGGCTGCACATTCCCGCCTACGAATGGTGGAGCGAGGCGCTGCATGGCGTCGCGGTGAACGGCACCACGGAATTTCCCGAACCCATCGGCCTGGCCGCGACCTGGGACGTTCCCATCATCCATAAAATGGCCCGTGCCATCAGCCTCGAAGGCCGCGTGATTCACGAGCAATATATCGCCCGGCACCACGGCAACTCCGGCATTTTCCATGGCCTGGATTTCTGGGCGCCCAACATCAATATCTTCCGCGACCCGCGCTGGGGCCGCGGCCAGGAAACCTACGGCGAAGATCCCTTTCTCACCTCGCGCTTCGCGGTTGCCTTTGTGACCGGCATGCAGGGCTCGAATCCGCATTATTACCGGGTGATTTCCACGCCCAAGCACTTCGACGCCCACAGCGGCCCGGAACCCATCCGCCATTTCGCCGATTACGACGTCAGCCGGCACGCCCTCGAAGACACCTACCTGCCCGCCTTCCGCGCCGCCATTGTGAAAGGCCACGCCGGCTCCATCATGTGCGCCTACACCGCGCTCAACGGCCAACCCGACTGCGCCAACCATTTCCTGCTGCAAACCACGCTGCGCACCGACTGGCAGTTCAAGGGCTACGTCGTCTCCGATTGTGATGCCGTGCACGACATCTTTACCGGCCATCATTACCGGCCCACCCAGGCGCAGGCCTCGGCCATTTCGCTGGAGCGCGGCATGGACAACGAATGCGCCGGCTATTTCACCTCCACCCCCAAAAACGATCACGACTACGCGCCTTTTCTGAAGGCGGTGCAAGAGGGGTACTTATCCGTATCGGCGATCAATCGCGATCTGGTGCGCCTGTTTACCGCCCGCATCAAGCTGGGCATGTTCGATCCGCCGGGGCTGGATCCTTACGATCATATTCCGGCCAGTCAGCTCAACAGCCCCGCGCACCGCGCCCTGGCCCTCAAGATCGCGGAAGAATCCATGGTGCTGTTGAAAAACAACGGCGTCCTCCCACTCAAACCCTCCATCCGGCGCATCGCGGTCGTCGGTCCGCTGGCCGGGCAAACCCAGGTTCTGCTCGGCAACTATAGCGGCACGCCCACCCACACCGTCAGTTTTCTGGAAGGCCTTAAGGCCGCTTTTCCGCACGCCCGCATCACCTACGTGCGCGGAACCCAATTTTTGTCGAATCACGGCGGGCGCCCGGTGCCGGCTTCCTTGCTGACCACGCCCGCCGGCCGGCCCGGACTGGAGGCGCAATACAGCAGCGGCTTCAGCTTTTTCGGCCGCAAAGCCAAGCCGCTCGTTTCACGGGTGGAACCCGCGATCAATTTAACCGCCGCCAGCCTGCCCGCGGCCGCGCGCCATGCCCGCATGCTGTTCGTGCGCTGGAGCGGCTATCTCACTCCCAACCACAGCGGTAATTATTATCTCGGCATCCGGGCCAACGGCTTCGCCCGCGTCACCGTGGCCGGCCGTGGCGTGGCGCAGGCCTTTGGCAACGGTCCGCACATGGGCTGGATTCATCTCACCCGCGGCCAGCGCATGAAGCTCGATGTGGTTTAG
>JAJZKJ010000053.1 GCA_021804195.1 Acidobacteriota bacterium | reverse complement strand
TCAAACCGCGCCCCGGGATTGCATTGAATCTTGATGGGGCAGCCATAGACCTCGTGCAGAATGCAGTTGGAAACCGTGATATTTTCGGCGGTTCCTCCGCCAAAGCGAAACTCCGAAATTCAGGCTAACTATATGGTGACCGGGCGGCATGGCTATGACCGGCAGGCGCTTTGTCATTTTGCGCCTCGGGGGAGTTGCCCCTTCGGGGCCTGGACGCCCACGCCGGGCAATCTCGCGTTCCGTTACGACCATGGCGTGGTTTTTCAAGGCGATGTGTTTGCCCATCTCGGCGCGGCGGGGCTGGCGCTGGGGAACGGCTCGCAACACGACCGCGTCATTGGCTGTGTCTTTACCGATATTTCGGGCAATGGACTGGATTTGGGTAATGTGAATCGCCCCCAGGGCCCGGCCGCGGCGCAGACGGCTGACAATACCATTGCCGACAATCATATCTATAATGTCGCCGCGCAGTATCATGGCGGTGTGGGGATTGACGTGGGTTACGCCCGCCATACCCACATGGTCCACAATCAGCTTGATCACCTGCCCTATACCGCCATCTCAATCGGCTGGGGCGGCTGGCCGGATAAAATCCACCGCTCCGGAGTAGACAATTACTCGCGCAATAATCTCATCGCCCACAACCTGATCTACGATCACATGTTGCTGCTTGCCGATGGCGGCGGCATTTACACCCAGGGCCGCACCGGGCCGGATTTAAAGCGGGGCGAAAAGATCATTGCCAACGTCGTGCGGGATCAGTTCAGCAGCGGGCATGCCATCTATACCGATAATGGATCGTCCGAGATTAAAATCGCCCGCAACATTATCTTCCATACTAACTTTGATAACTGGGGATCGCGCCATCACGATTATTATCATGGCCGCCTGGGCCGTAACTTTGACCCACTGGCGATTCTCGGCAATTACTGGCAGCAGGGCGATCGCGACAGCCAGCGCCGGCAGGTGGTGGTGGAGGGCAATCACCTCATCACCCGCCTGCGCCAGGCCCCGGCGGCGATCTTGCGGGCAGCCGGATTGCAGCCGGCTTACCGCGGGGTTTTAAAGATACGGGTGGGCGTGGATGCGGCGCCGGCCGCGCCCCAGCGCTTGGCGGCCTGGGCGGGCCGCGATGATGCGCTCGTGAGCTGGAATCCGCCGGCATTCAATGGCGGCGCGCCCATTCGAAGCTATACCGTGAAATACGGTCCGCATGGCGCCGCCACCATCAGCGCGGCCGCGTTTATGCGCCAAGGTTATATCCGCATCGCGGGGCTCACGCCCGGACACCGCTATCGCTTTACCGTGGAGGCGCGCAACCGGTTGGGCTTGAGTTCGCCTGCGTTGCCCTCCGCGCGGGTCGTGGCCGGCCCAAAAGCCTATGCTGCGCCGGGGCCGCCGGCGCGTGTCTGGGCCTTCATGCAAAATAGCCGCGCCAGCATTCACTGGCAAGCGCCCCAGTGGCCACGCCATGCCTCCGCGGCAAAACATTGGGCTCCGATTGTGGCCTATATAGTCACTGTACGGCCCGGCTTGCAGCATCCCAACTTTTCCGCCGCCCTGCGCCAACTGCCGGCCTCGGCTCACGCCGCGCAATTTCTGGTCACCGGACGCACCGTGCTGGTGCTGGCAGGCGGGCATACGACCTTTATTTCTCTCGGCGGGCTCCGCCCGGGAGTGCAATACCGCTGGGGCGTCAGCGCCGTGAGTGCGGATGGGCAGCGCAGCGCGATTCGCTGGGCGCCATAGCCGCGGTCACGTCGGCTCTGGAATTCTGACCTGGATAAGGATGAACCTCATGTCTACTGTCATATCCCGCCGCGGACTTCTAAGTGGCTTGCCGGCAGCCTGGGCTGGTAAGAACGCCGGCCTGATGCCTTTTCACTGGGCGTCCAGCCGGCCCAATGCCATTCCGGCCTCGGCGCAAATTTTCGATATTCGCGATTTCGGCGCTCGGGGCGACGGCCGCACGCTGGCGACGCGGGCGTTGCAGGCAGCTGTGGAAGCCTGCCATCAGGCCCGCGGAGGCGTGGTGTATGTGCCGGCGGGAACCTATTTGATCGGCACGGTGCAATTGAAAAGCTGGGTCACACTGCATCTGGCGGCCGGCGCCACGCTGCTGGGCAGCGGTGACGGGCGGGATTATTATCCAGCGCGCGAGATTCCCCTGGGCGGCGTACCCGGCGATGCCACGCTGCGCGACGGCCATGTGGGACTGCTCTATGCAGTGAACGCGGAAAATATCACGTTCGAGGGTCCGGGCACGATTGACGGCCAGGGCGGACAGTTTCGCCGCGGCCCGCATGGCACCCCTCCACCCTCCGGCCGGGGCGGCGACCGGCGGCCGTTTCAACTCTTGCTGTACCGCTGCCGTCAGGTACGCGTGCGCGATCTGACTTTCATCCGCGGCGCTTATCATTGTCTGCGTCTGGTGGAGTGCCGGTTTGCCTGGTTCGACAATCTGCATATCTTCAATCGCGTAAACGGCAATAACGACGGATTTCATTTCATTAGTTGCGAATACGCGCATGTCAATGGCTGTGATGTGCTTTCGGGCGATGACGCCTGTGCCCTGTTTGGCAGTTGCCGCAATATCACCATCGCCAACAGCAGCTTCAGCACCCGCTGGTCGGTGTTTCGCTTTGGCGGAGGAACCGCCGAAAATATCACGGTTTCCAACTGCATTCTGCACGAGGTCTATGGCTGCCCCATCAAGATTCAATGCAATCCCGGGGCGCGGTTTGAAAATATCGCCTTTGCGAATTTGATTCTGCAAAATGTCACGGGACCCATCCATATCGGCAACGGGCCCAGCCCGCGCTATCGCCGCGGCCGGCCCCCGCTGGCCCCGGCCAGCGCCGAGGTGACCGACCCCGGAATGGTGCGCAATATATCGTTCAATCATTTAAATATTCGGGTGGTTGATCCACGGCATCAGCCTGGCTTGCTGCCCTGGCATGTCGGTTACCGTACGGGCGAGCTGCACTCGTGCGTGGCGCTGAATGCCATGGGCAATTCATGGCTGGAAAATATCAGCTTTGACGATGTGCGAATTTCCTATCCTGGCGGAGGCACGGCGGCCATGGCGGCGATCCGGGAAGTGCCGGAGATTTCGGGTGAATATTTCATGAATGGTCCGCTGCCGGCCTGGGCTGTCTACGCCCGCAACGTGCGGGGATTGGAGCTGGCCAATGTCCGCTTTGAGTTGCGCGCGACGGATCTGCGCCCGGCATTCAATTTTGTCAATGTGGACGATTGCGCTCTGGCCAACTGCACGCTGGCAGGACCGGCTCGCTCAACGGCCGCGATGCGCTTTGAGGCGGTACGAAATTGCCTTCTGACCGCGCCGCGCCTGCTGGCCCCGGCGGCAGTCTTTCTCGAAGCCGCGGGTGATTGCCGCGATATTGCCATTGATGGCGGCGACCTTGGCCGCGCGGCGCGGCCGGTTCAATTGGGAGCGGGCGTGGTTCCCGCCGCAGTCACTGTGCGGCAGTGAGCGGAATCCAACGCCCCCTATAATAAACAGGCATGAAAATTTTGTCATTGCGAACCATCTTACCGCTAGCAGTGCTGTTGCTGAGCGCAACGGTAGTCTATGGCCAGGTCAGCGTGCTCACGCAGCATAACAATCATGAGCGCACTGGCGCCAACCTGCGGGAAACGCGGCTGACGCCGGCCCGGGTCGCCTCCGGCCGTTTCGGCAAGCTGTTCAGCTATCGCGTGGATGGCCAGGTTTACGGCCAGCCGCTGGTGGCGGCGCATGTGGCGACGGACGGCGGCTTTCACAACGTGGTCTATGTCACCACCGTCCATAACAGCGTCTATGCCTTCGACGCCGATCAGTACCAGAAACGTCCCTATTGGCATGATCAATTCGGTCCGGCGCCCGGCGTGAGCGACGCGAATTTCGGCTGCAGCGATCTCAACGGACAGTTCGGCATCATCGGCACGCCGGTGATCTCGGCCGCGCGCCGCACTTTGTATGTGGTTTCACTGACCATCACGCGCGACCGGTTTGTGCAGCAATTGCACGCGCTGAATATTCGCAACGGCAAAGAACGTCCGGGCAGCCCGGTCACGATCAGGGCTTATGGCTTCGATCCGCTGCAGCAGAATCAGCGCCCGGCCCTGCTGCTCGAAAACGGGGCGGTCTATATCGGCTACAGCTCGCATTGCGACAGTGGCCGCTATCACGGCTATCTGTTTGCCTATGGCGCGCAATCGCTGCGGCGCATCGCGGCCTTTGACGTTACGCCCACCGGCAACGGCGGCAGCATCTGGATGTCGGGCCAGGGGCCGGCGGCGGGACCGCGCGGGCATATCTATTTTTCCACCAGCAACGGAACCTATGATGGCCGTTACAATTTCGCCGACAGCGTGCTGCGGCTGAGTGTGCGCCACGGGTTGACGATGCGGGACTGGTTCACGCCCGCGAACTTCAAGCTCATCAATTTGGCCGATCTCGATCTTGATTCCTCGGGCGTGCTGCGGATTCCGCATACTCATCTGGTCACCGCCGAAGGCAAGCAGGGTTTTATGTATCTGCTCAACACGCGCCATCTGGGGCATCTGGGTGGCGCCGGCGTGGTGCAAAAACTGCATGCCACGGCGAGCGAGCTTAACGGCGGGCCGGTATATTGGGAGGGCGCGAAATTCGGGCCGCGGATTTATGTCTGGGGCCAGGATGACGTGTTGCGCGGCTACCGGCTGATCGGCGGCAAGCTGCAAACGCGGCCTTTTTCCAGGGGCACGGCCACGAGCGGCTATCCCGGCGGCATGCTTTCGCTCTCCGCCCAGGGCCGCCATGACGGCATCATCTGGGCCTCGGCGCTCTCGCGGCGCGCCCAGTTTCACAAAAACGGCGCCCATCATTTTTCCACGCTGGGCGTGCTGCGCGCCTATGACGCCAATGATTTGCGGCGCGAATTATGGAGTTCGGACCGGGATTTTGCCCGCGACTCCTGCGGCAATCTCTCCAAAAATGCTCCGCCCACCATCGCCAACGGCAAGGTATATCTGGCCAGCTTTGGCAGCCGGCAGACCGGCACCGGCCGGCTCTGCGTCTATGGGCTGCGGCCGAAGCCCTAATGCCCTAGCAGCGTGCGGTGGCGCAGAATCCATTCGTTCATGATGAGAAACGCGCCTACTCCGTGAAAGTCGTCGGTTTTACGCGGCCGGTTCAGATAGAACTGCAGGTTGCCGACATCAGTGCCGACGCAGATATCAGGAATATGGATGCGCCCGTCGTGGCCGGGAATCATGCGCGCTAAAATGCCGCGGTAAGCCTTACGCGCCACCGGCAAATAGCCACGGCCGATATAACCTCGCTGGACGGCGGCAAACAGGAAATAGGTGTACATGCATGAGGCCGAGGTTTCGAGCCAGTTTTGCGGCAAATCGCTGCGGTTTACAACCTGATACCAGAGTCCGCTGCGGGCGTCCTGATAACGGCGGAACGCGCCCGCCAATTGCCGCACCAGCGCCAGCAGGCGGGGGCGACGGGGGTCGTTTTGGGGCAGGTGGTGCAGGGTGATGATCAAGGCCATGGCGTACCAGCCAATGGAACGGCCCCAGAATTGAGAGGAATGATGGGTCACCGGGTTGGCCCATTTCGATTTTCCCGATTCATCATAAGCGTGAAAAAGCAGGCCGGTTTTGGGGTCGTTGGTGTGCCTGGCGTAGATCAGTAACTGTCGGGCGGCGGTGGTATCGCACCATGCGCGGTCATGAAACAGGGCGCCGTAACGCACCAGAAAGGGCAGCATCATGAAGGTGCCGTCCAGCCAGAGCTGATGCCGGCGGGAGTAGGCGTGCCAATAGCCGCCATCGGAGGTGGTGGGCCAGTGGTTGAATTTAGCGCGCAAATGGGCGGCGGCGATTTTATAGCGGGGATCGTGAGTCTGCTGCCAAAGCGCCAGCACCACCTGGCCCGGCATGATGAAATCCAGCGCCGTGATTTTTTTATTGATCTGGCCCCGGGCATTGATATGGCTCTTCGCCCAGCTTTCGATATAAGGCAGCAGCCGGGGATCATGGGTGCGTAACCAGGTCCGATCCATGCCGTAGAGCACCAGCGCGGGAGCATAACCCCAGGGCAGGCGCGAAGCCCGCGGGAAGCGGTGCATCATGGTGCGAGCCACCGCGAGTGAATAATCAAAACCCGGCGTAATATGGGTGCGGCGGCCCGCAGCGGGCCGCGTTGAGGCCGGGCGCCGCGCCGCCGGTAGGTTGAGCGGAGCTAGGGCCAGCGTCAAGGCCAGGCAGAGAAAACGGCGCGGCATAATTTTCATATCGGAAGCTCCTGAATTTTTAATGCACCACGGCCGGTGTCCGGGCTGGCGCGCCGCGAAACGAGAACCAACTGATAAAGGCATAGCAGGCCAGGGGCACCAGCATGGCGGCGGCCATGCCGCCGCGACCGAGCGAGATCCAGCCCATGATGGGCGTGAGCACCGCGCCGCCAATGATGGCCATGATGATGACTGAACCGCCCAGCTTGGCCAGGGGGCCCAGATTCTTTACTCCCATCGCGAAGATGGTGGGGAACATGAGCGACATGAAAAAGCTGCTGGCGGCCAGCGCGTCCACCCCGGACCATCTGGCTTGCCATGCCAGCGCAGGCCGCCAGCCGGAGTGAAAATGCAAAGCCAGGCCTGGACCCGAAGGGTGCAGCACCACCACCCCCAGCAGCGCAATATTGATCAGCGCAAACAGACCCATCAGTTTCCCCGCCGGCACATAGCGCAGGAGCCAGGTAGAGACAAAACGGCCAATGGCAAAGAGCACCAGGCTGAGCGTTAGCACATAACCGGCAGTTTTTTCACCGGCCGGGGTAAAGGCTTGCACGTAGGCAATGGTATAGCTCCAAGTGCCCACCTGCGCTCCGACATAAAAAAACTGCGCCAGCACTGCCAACCGGAGATGCCGCTGGGCAAATAAATCGCGCAACCGGCCCGGCGCGGCCGCGGATTCTTCACGACCGGCCAGGTCAGTGTCCGGAGGGAAGCGCATCCGGGCCAGCAGCACCGCCATCAGCAGCAGCACCACGCCGATCACCATATACGGCGGCATTACGCGCAGCGTCTCGTGGCGCAGGTACGCTTGATAGGTGCCGGCCCGTTGCTCGGCGGTGGCCTGCGCCGGCGTCAACTCCACGCCGGAGAGGATGAAATGGGTGCCGATCCAGGCGGCCGTGATCGAGCCCAGCGGATTGAACGACTGGGCCAGGTTCAGCCGCTGCTCTGAGCGCGAGGCATCGCCGAGATGTGCGATGAAGCTGTTGGATCCGGTTTCCAGAAATGAAAGACCGCTGGCGATGATGAACAGCGCCAGCAGGAAAAAAGCATAGGAGCGGGTCAGCGCCGCAGGTGAAAATAAAAACGAACCCGCCGCAAACAAGAGCAGGCCGGTCAACAGTCCGGCTTTATAGCCGCGGCGGCGCATCAGGACCGCCGCGGGCATGGCGAAAAGAAAATAGCCCAGGTAAAACGCTGATTGCACCAGTCCCGCCTGAAAGCGGTTAATCACGAACGAGGTCATGAACTGGCGGATCAGAATGTCGTTCAGATTATTGGGCAGCGCCCAGAGAAAAAACAGTGCGGAAACGAGGGCAAACAACAGCCCGTAGCCGGGCAGAATCAGCCGGGAGCGGGTTGAAGCGGGGTTCGGGATGCTAATAGGCGCGGTGTCACTTGGCATGGTGCGGTCCCTCAATCCAGGGAAGGAATTCTGGCAATTTTAACGCAAACATTGCCGTAATTTACCAGAATTTTTAAACTCCTGTCACGGCCGGGCCGTGGCAGGCCGGAGGAGTCCGAACACGCCGACGCCCCGGGTGGTGCCCACATATACTTTTCCGTTGGCGATCAGCGGGGTGATGAATTTGTTGCCGGTCCCGAAATGATCCCGTCCCCGGGGCGCCTGATTGCTGCTATAAAGTTCATGCGCCAGGTTGTGGGCGTCGAAAGCATATAAAACCGCGGGGTAGCCATTTTCGGCTGCCCAGACGATCGCATCCCGGTTTCCGTTCGCCGAAATACTCGGGGTCGCGCCCGGATAAACAAAACGCATCGCGGTTTTGGAAGCCGGTTTTGCGATCAACCGCGCGTTTTTAAACCGGAACTCGCGAATCGAGTCGCCGACCGCGCCATAATAGAGCCGGCCGTCGAAATACGCCGGCGCGGCGAATTCCGGGCCTCCCAACCCGTGAGGAATCTCCTGATAGATAAGATTGGCATGCGGGTTGAATTTCCCCATGTTCTCCCGGTTCACCAGATAGATGTTCCGGTCTTTGCCGGCGCCCACGGCCAGGCGCAGCAGCTTGCCCGCGGCATTCCTCATGGCCGGCAGCACCAGCGCGCCACCCGAACCCAGGTCCTGATCGGTTCGGTTTTCCGCCGTTACGTTGTGCATGGCGAAATAGTCCGCGACGGCAAGCCGTCCGTTACGGGTTGAAATTTTTAAGAAGGCATTCCCGAAATCGCTGTGCGCGGGAAACCCCTGCCGGTTGAGCGTGGTGTCAAAGGTGCCGTTGGCCGCCAGCACATAAATATTGCCCTGCGGGCTTACGGCCGGTCCGGCTCCGCTCTGCCAGATCGAGGCTTCCGAGCCGTTGGGCGCCAGGTTGAGCACGGCGGTTTGCCGCAGCGTGCGCGCGTTATACCCAATGATCCAGCCGTTATAGGGATTGATGTCACAGTGCGATGACCAGCTCGTATAAACCACCCCGTGCAGCAGCAGCAGGCCCGCTCGATCTTCATGCTGTTTCGGCTGGAATACCGTCTCGGCTCCGTCGCCCGGATAGGTCGCTTGCACCGTCACCGGTCCGCCAAATTCATCCTGGCCGCTGGCAATGTCCAGCGCATAGAGACGCTGAAAATATTGCCCCCGCGCGTTCTTGCTCATGGCCACGATATAAATGGTGCCGTGCGGGCCGGCATGCAGGCTGATGACGGGCGTTGCCGTGATGCCGATGATGGGCACGATCTGCCCGCACCCGCGGTTGCCGGAAGGCATCTCGCCGGCGGGCAGCAGACGCCGGTGCCACAATAGTTTGCCCGTATCCGCATCGAAGGCATAAGCGCTGTCATTCTCGGTTTCAACGTACAGCACGTTGTGCTTTCCCCGGTGCGGAATCTCCACGCCCGCCACATACAATGGCTCGGCGTCCACTTTTCCGTCCACATGAATTTCGAATAACTTTCCGAACGTTTTCGGATTGACGTTTTGGGGCGTGAGAATCTTTTCCCGCAGGTCAGCGCCGGTTCGGGCATTATTGTCATGCCATGTCAAAATATTCTGCGCCGGCGCGGATGCCACCATGGCGAAAGCGCACCCTAAGGCAAACAGAACCGCGGACAGGCCGCGAAGCGGATGTGTTTTTGCATTGAAAAAACGCTGCATGCTCATAGTTCCTTTCGGCGAAGACCTGATTTGTTAATAGATTACGACGGCAGTCCACGCGTCCACCACTGCAGATATCGAAACTGAAATCGAGCAGGTAGGCCGGGGTTTCCTGAAGCGTTCATGGCCGAGTCGCACTGCGGGGCTGGAATCCTGGCTGCTAAGGCCCGCAGCGGCCCCAGGGCGATGGCTGCAGACGCCGTCCGGTGCGTGGCCATGAGCAAGAACGCGCGG
>JAJZKJ010000052.1 GCA_021804195.1 Acidobacteriota bacterium | reverse complement strand
CCGGAAATGGCGATTTATCTTCGGCGCGTGCTTCCCAAGGCCCGGATCATGCTTTTGTTCCATAATCCGGATCACTACATGAGAAAAACATTCCGCGGAGATATCAGTAAATCCACAAATGTGCTGATGGCGGTAAGCAACGCGGCCGCACGCGCGGTTGAAGGTGCGTACGGGCTTCGGCCAAACATCATGCGGACCCTGTACAACGGTGTGGACGTCGACCACTTCAAGCCAGGCCGGCGGGATCCTAACCCTGTCCCGATTATCAATTACGCTGGTCGGATCCGAAGCGACAAGGCCCCGGACACTCTCCTTAAAGCGGCACTCATCTTGAGCGAATCAACAACATCCTTTTCAATCCAACTCCTCGGTACAAGTCAGCTCCCCGATGGTACCGTGGACGCGTATGAGCTTGAGATACGCGACCTGATTGCCAAACTGGAGCGGCGCGGGGTCCGCGTGCGACGGGCCGGCTATGTGGATCGGCATTGTGTTGCGGAGGAATTTCGCAAGGCCGATATTCATGTGACGCCTTCAAGGTGCCAGGAGGCCTTCGGGCTTGCAGCGCTGGAGGCTATGTCAACAGGGTTAGCGACCATCGCCTCGCGTACCGGCGGCAGTCCGGAGGTGGTGGGCGATGCGGGGTTCCTGTTCGATCCAAGTGCCCCGGCGGAACTCGCCGCCCAGTTAAAGCAACTCGTTTTGAACGAAAATTTGCGGGTGTCCTATGGTCAGAAAGCGCGACGCCGTGCGGAGGAATTTACCTGGGACCGCACGTGGGCCAATCTGGTGGAACTCTCGGGAATGGCCCTGCCGTGAAAGCCGGGTGTAGCGGTGCCGTGCTGGGCAGCCGCCGGGAAATCGCTTGGGTAATGTGTGTTCCACCGGGAACTGCCCGGCACGCCGGAGAAGCACGAGCGCTCCGCCATGCACGCGCGGCCGGTCGTGGAGCAGAAAATGGAAGGCATTTCGCATCCATCAGGGGGCGTTGATTTCGATGAGTGATAGGAATGGCGGGAATTCGGAACCTGGGGCTGGTGCGCCGCGACTGAACGTGGAGCCAGGAACCGGGAACTTGGAATTTGGAACAATGAATCTGGAAGTCAGCGGGACTACTGCAGCCAGGCCGCCTGCGCCATCGAGCGGGGCCAAGCTGAGCACCGCTGATCCCTTCTTTAGCGGCCGCCGGCATTTCCCGGAGCTTGACGGTTTGCGTGGCCTGGCCATCATAATGGTCCTGCTGTTCCACTACTGCCCGCTGCTGCCGAACTTTCTGCGGCCCGTCGCTGGGCAGGGCTGGGCCGGGGTACAGCTGTTTTTTGTCCTCTCCGGGTTTCTGATTACCGGAATCCTCCTCGACAGCAAGGGGCAGCAGCACTATTTCCGCAACTTCTACGCCCGCCGCACCCTTCGCATCTTCCCGCTTTATTATGGCGTGCTGTCGGTCCTCCTTGTTGCGCTGCTGGTGTTCCGGCTCGGATTCCCGCAGGTCTGGGCGCACAAGCATCTGGCCCCGTTGCTCTGGTCTTACCAGCCGTGGCTCTGGACATACACCGCCAACATCCAGATGGCCATTTATAACCGGCAAATGTTCCTCCTTGTCCATTTCTGGACGCTGTGTGTGGAAGAGCAATTTTATCTCGTCTGGCCATTGGTCGTCTTTGCATTCAGCCGCAAAACGGTATTGCGCGTTTGCGTCGCGCTGATTGCCGGAGCGCTGGCCATAAGGCTCGCGCTCACCGGGCTTGGTGCAGGGGGCGAGACCAATTTCGTCCTGACACCGTGCCAGATGGATTCACTGGCTGCGGGCGCTCTGGTCGCCACATTGGCCCGGCTGGGGGGCGGGACCGTCCGGCTCCGCCCATGGGCTCTGGTTGCCTTTGCAATCTCGGTCCCTGCATGGCTGGTACTCACGCTCGTGATCCCGGCGCTCTGGCACATTTCGCGCGCGGCCTCTCACTGGACGAGCGATTTCCTCTACGGTGTCCTCGCCGCCGTATTTGCATCACTGATCGTGCTGGTGATAACCCCCAGCACGGGGTGGCTGGGCCTCCCGGGGAAGATATGTAACCGTAAGCCGCTGCGTTGGTTTGGTCGCTACAGCTACGGTATTTACGTGTACCATTTTCCCATTTGGATCGCATCGGGGATATTCTTGCAGGACCGCCACCTTTGGTCCCGCATGCGGGCAACCCCCACTCTCGGCGTCGGATTCGTGCTCGCGAACATTGGGGTGTCAATTGCCGTCGCCTACGCCAGCTACCACCTTTACGAAAAGCATTTCCTGAACCTCAAGAAATATTTCCCGGAGAGAACGGCGGCGGCAAGCAGCATTTAGCCCCGATCCGGCGGGATACTTCGCGTCAGCATTTGGAATTCGGCACGGAGCGTTTATTCCAATGGGTGATGAACGGAACGGGAACTTGGGACCTTTGGCTGAGAACCTGGAAACTCGAATGCAGAATCTGGAAACAACTGGGGGCGCAGCGCGGACCGAGGGCCCGGGAACAGGGGCGGGGAACATGGAACCTGGAATAAAGAACCTGGAAGTTGGCGGAACCACTGCGGCGGCACCGCCGCCTGCGCCATTGAGCGAGGCAAAGCCGAGCGTCGTCGACCCGTTTTTCAGTGGCCGCAAACATTTTCCCGAGCTTGACGGTTTGCGTGGCCTGGCGATCCTGTTGGTAATATTCGGGCACTACCGCGACCAGTTCCCCGCATTTGGATGGCTGGGCGGAGTTATGCGGCACGTCTTCGGCTGGGGCTGGATCGGGGTGGACCTGTTCTTCGTTCTTTCCGGCTTTCTTATCACTGGGATTCTTTACGACGCCAAGGGCCAGGAGCACTATTTCCGCAATTTCTACGCCCGCCGATTTCTTCGCATCTTCCCGCTTTACTATTCGTTCCTGGCCGCGCTGCTGTTGGGGCTTGCCGCGTTCGAGTTCCTGTGGCCCGCCTCATACGACCACTCGCTCGCGGCCCACAAGCTCTGGGCATTGCAGATGTGGCTCTGGAGTTATACTTTCAATATTCGGAGCGCGATTGCGTACAATTCCGTCGTCACGAGTGTCAGCCACCTGTGGTCGCTCTCGGTCGAGGAACAGTTTTACCTGTTCTGGCCGCTGGTTATACTTCTCGTCCCCTCGCGCAGGCTGACGCGGGTCTGCGTCGCTATTCTTGTGATCTCGCCGATCCTCCGCCTCGCGGCTTCGGCCGCCGGCCTTTCCGGCTGGGCGATATACACGCTCACTCCGTTCCGGTTGGATGGGTTCGCATGCGGGGCATTGCTGGCTGTGTACCTCAAGGCCGGAGGAAGCCTTGCAGGAAATACGGGCGGGCTCCTGAGGATGTCCGGAATATTAGGAATAATAACAATGGCGGCGGCATTCCTGCTCAAGCACCGGTGGCCGTGGATCGAGGACCTTCGTTACAGCGCGTTGGCCCTTCTGTTCACCTGGGTGCTGTCGTTGGCCGTGGCCCCCAAGGGGACCCCCGTCGGGCGGCTGTGCGCGGCTGCCCCCCTGCGCTGGCTCGGAAAATACAGCTATGGTATCTATGTTTTTCACCTCCCGATCTTGCAGGGTAGCAAGGCGGTCTTCGGTGCGGTTGGTTTGCTCGGAACAATCTACTCCCACAAAGCCCTATGCGTGCTCTTCGCAACTTTTAACATCACGATCGCACTGCTGGCGGCGTACCTTAGCTACCACCTGTATGAGAAGCACTTCCTGAAACTCAAGAAATATTTCCCAGAGAAGACGGCGGCAAGCATTTAGCGTCTGGCATTTGATCCCGGCTCGCCGGGCACCGTTGAATACAGGAGCGGCAATTGATCTCGGCAGTCATCGTCAGTTGGAACACCCGCGACCTGACCCGCGAGTGCCTTTCCGCCCTCTACGCCAACGCAGCCGGCCTGCTCGGTGAGGTGATACTCGTGGATAACGCAAGCGCTGATGGAACCCAGTCAATGGTGAAGGCCTCGTTCCCCGAGGTGACGCTCGTTGAACTCCGCGAGAACGTGGGTTTTGGTAGCGCAAACAATATCGCCTTCTCGATTGCCTCGGGGGAGAGCCTGCTCCTCCTGAACACGGATGCGTTCCTCCGGCCGGGGTCACTCGAGGGCCTTAACAAGGCAATGAACTGCCACCCCACGCTGGCACTCGTCGGGCCGCGGCTCCTGAATGGCGACGGCACACCGCAGAAATCCGTGGAGCCCTTCTGGTCCCACCGCAGCGAATGGTTGCAGAACCTTGGGCTCAGCGGGGCGGAGCCGGTGCTCGGGAAGGCGTGTAACCGCTGCGGGACGGTGCCCATACGAAGCGGCTGGGTTGTAGGAGCGTGCCTTCTCGTTCGCCGGGAGGTAGTCCAGGCGGTCCGGGGTTTTGATTCCGAAATATTCATGTATTCGGAGGAAACGGATTTGGAGCGAAGGATCGCGGCGCTTGGGCACACGTTCGGTTTCGTCCCCGGTGCGGAGGTCGTGCATCTGGGGGGGGCGAGCAGCCCCCACAGCGAACTGCGCACGCGGCGGATGATCGTCGGCTCTGAGTACTACGTGTGGAAACACCATGGCTGGGCCGGGCTACTCTCGGCCCGCGCGGCGAGGACCTTCGGCGCGCTTCCCAGGGCCGCTGCCTGGTCGCTGCTGTTCCTAGCATCGGGGCCGCTCCGGGGCACCGCTCGCGAGAGAATTCGTCGGCACCTGTTTGTTGCCTCGCGAATTCTGCGCGAACCGCCCCGGTTCCCGCGAGGTGTTCGCCCCGATGCCCCACCCGGAGGGGCCGGCCACACCCGCTCGGTGCGCCAACGATTCCTCGCTCTGGTTCGGGCGGTGGGCGCATGGCCACGCTCGCTGCCACTAAAGGAGCGGCTGCGGGGCTCGTACCGAAACCCGTGGGTCCGGACGTTACTCCATCGCTTCGGCCCCGCCGTCTGGCGGTTGCCGCCCGAATTGCGCAGGAGAATGGTTCCCGAGCGCCGGTGGGCGCGGCTGCGCGGCGCGTCCATCCGCCGGTTCGGCCAAGTTGAGGCCGTTAGGCTGGCCCCGCCCGTGTTCGCGTCTGGCGGCTTGAATCTGGGCCAGCGCATCGTGGGGACGCGGTATCGCCTTCCGCAACCTTCGGTGATGCGATTGCCGGCCGCTTGGCTAGTGGGAAAACATGCCACGCCGGTCACACCCGAGGGCAGCCTGCTGCTCTCGCCGTTTCAGGATACTCCGAGCATTCTGGGACTGGAGCCAAACGAAGACATTTTGGCCTTCCTTCGGTCGGGCAAATTCCGTGAAAAGCCGGAAGCGAGTTTCCGGGAGGTGTTTCCGCTGGTCAGCCGCCTTGATCCCAACTACTACCACTGGATGATCGAATCCTGCGGCCAACTTCGGGGGTTGGACGCATATTCCGAGGCGACCGGAATAAAGCCGCGGGTACTCATCCGCGCGGGTGGCAACCCCTATATCCGCCAGAGTCTGGAATTGCTGGGATACGGGCCGCAGATTATCGAATGGCCGCAGGCCAGCCCGCCGGTCTTTGCGGAAGGCATAATTCTTGCTTCGTTACCTGGAAATCGCGTGGCCTGTTCTCCGGAAAGCCTGCGGTGGCTGCGGGAGAAATTTTTGGTTGCCGCCGGAGTTGATCCGAATAATATCAATGCTACGCGCAAAATCTACATTCGCCGCAGGCCGGGTGGCTGGCGGTCCGTCGCCAATGATGACGAGGTTGCCAAGTTCCTTGAGGCCGAGGGTTTCGAGAGCACGCGGCCCGAAGGGCTGGCGCTGGCAGAACAAATACGGCTCTTTGTGGAGGCAAAGGTGATTGCTGGCATGCACGGAGCCGGGCTGGCTAACCTGCTCTTTGCTCCGCACGCCGCTATTCTGGAATTGGCTGGCGGTTATTGCGGAGGGGGTTATATGGCCATGGCTTCCGGATTCGGGAACGCCTACGCGAGCATGTGCTGCCCCGCGCGGGGCGACGACATTGTTGTGGATTGCGATAAGCTTCTCCGTGCGATTAAGAGGTTATCAGAAGAATCGTGCTGCAAATAGTCGTCGTGGCTTCACCCCCTCGTGCTGGACTGTCCTCGGCCTCCGTGCCGCTCCGTTACCTTTGTGGTAGAAAAAACTGGACTGATCCTTCGCACCTTTGTGTCTTCTTGGCAAAAAATAACATTATCAAAATTCTTTTTCTCGACCACACCGCGCAGATGAGCGGTGGCGAGTTGGCGTTGCTCGCCCTTCCCGGCGGACTAGATCGCGCCCGATTCCAGCCTGCGGTGTTGTTGTTTACCGATGGGCCGTTGGCTTCGGCCCTACGGGAGGTCGGTGCTGCGGTGGAAATTCCGCCGCTGGCAGATTCGGTACGCAGAGCTGCCCGGGTTCGCGGATCTGGCCGCGGCTGGGAACCGGGAATTCGCTGCTGGGCTGGACTGCGACCCCGCGCCCGTCGTTCCGCCCGAGCCGTTGCATTGGCACCACCTCGCCCGCACGGGATTCCACCACAGGATCACTGGGCTGCGCAGGAGGCTGTCCTCGTGGCGCGCCTGATCACGGAACGGCCCGATCCTTTTTGAGGAAATGCTGATGGAAACATTTATTCATGTCCCGGTCGTGGGCGACCACTACTCGCCGAAGAACGGTGGTTCCTACACGACCATTATCTACCAATGGACCAAATGCCACGAGGCGGTGGGTGGAAAAACCGTTGTCATTGTCGGAAAGGGGACCAAGGAGGGCTATCCGCCTTATGATCTCGGCGAATGTGTCGAAGTAAATTTCGGCGCGTTCCCCCATAACCGCTCCGTACGGTTAATTGACGCCCTGGTCGGGGCGGTGGGGGTCCGGCGGCCCGTCAAATGGCGGGCCTACCGGGCCATGCTGGACGCAATCCCGGCGAACTTTGATGGGTTTATCTTTGTGCATGGCGAACCGGCTGTGATTGTCCCGTTAAAAAAAGCCCGGCCAAAGGCCAAGGTTATTCTCTACTGCCACTATGATCTATTCCGCTGGTATACAAAGCCTGAGGTTAATCGCGTTGCCGCCGCCTGCCACCGAGTTTTATGCAACAGCGAATATATAGGCAATTATGTGGACCGGAAGGCCGGGCGGAAACTCGATAACTTGCGCGTCGCGTATTACGGAATTGACGCCGAGCATTTCGCGCCCGCTGCGACACCGCCCCCGGGCCGGCCGGTTGTCCTGTTCTTTGGCCGCGTGGCCCATCAAAAGGGCGTGGACCTGTTGATTGAGGCCGCCAAAACCGTCAAAAGCCACGGGATTGATTTTACATTGCGCATTGTTGGCGGTACCTGGCTTGGGCCGGGGGTTCCGCAGCTTTCACCTTATGAGCAGGAGTTGCGAGAACTCGCGCGGCCGCTGGGAAGTGGTGTGGTTTTTGATCCGCCCGTCAGCCGCTCATTAATTCCGGCGGAAATCCAGAAATCATCCGTGGTGTGCGTGCCTTCCCGGTGGGATGAGCCATTTGGGCTGGTTGTGCTTGAATCGCTTGCCTGCGGAGTCCCCACAATCGCTTCCAATCGCGGGGGCATTCCTGAGGCGGCGGGGGATGCCGCGCTTTATTTTGATCCGGCTGATATTCCATCGCTGGCGAAGCTTCTGGAAAGGCTGCTGCGCGACCCCGCCGAGCGGGCGCGGCTCGGTGCGCTGGGCCGCAAGCGTGCCGAGGAATCCACTTGGGAAAAGCGCTATCCGCTGCTGACCAAAGCACTGACGGATTAACGGCTGACGGGCAGCCGGCATTTAGCATGTAGCATTTAGTATCTAGCATTTAGCATTTAGCACCGAGCAGATAGTCCCGTCCTTCCGGGGAGCGGGCGTCCCGCCCGCGCTTCGCGAGGTCCATGCTAAATGCCAAATGCCGTGCCTTACATGCTCCACCTCTGTCCTTCGTGGTGATAAAGCCCGCCTGCCGGGCGACCACGCGAAGCAGGGCCGAAAGGATGAGCGATGGGAATATTGGGCGAGCTGAAGCGGCTGGGGAAGACCTTTGCCCCGAATACCTATTGGAATCTCCAACGCCGGTACCACCGTGCGCTATTGCGCCCAGTCGAGCGGGCCTTCCTCGCCCGCCACGGCACGCAGGTGATTGGTGGCCCATTTGCAGGAATGCGCTATATTGGAGAAGCGACGGGGAGCCGGCTGCTTCCGAAGCTGTGCGGGAGCTACGAGGTTGAGTTGCGCCCTGCCCTTGAAATAGTATTCACCCAGAGCTACCAGCGTATCGTTGATGTCGGGTGCGCTGAAGGATACTACGCCGTGGGGCTTTCCAGGAGATTCCCGGGAACGCCTGTTTCCGCGTTCGATACGGATCCGGCGGCACACCGCCTGTGCGCGGAGCTTTGCCGCCTCAACGGTGCTTCGGAAAAGGTTACCGTGCGCGGGGCCTGCACGCCCGCTACGCTTCGTGAGATAACCGGCGACCGCGTGTTGTTGATCTGCGATTGTGAAGGCTATGAATTCGAACTGTTGGATAACGACCTGCTTGGAGACATGCCGCACTGGGATCTGCTGGTGGAACTGCATGACGACTCGCCCGGTCGCGAGCGAGCAGCCTCGCTCCGTCGTCGCCTGGAACGTGCGCACGCAGTTGAGGTGATTCCGACGGCCCTCCGTGATCCGGCGGATTTTCCCGTGACCCATTTCCTTCCTCGCCGTTGGCGAAGTCGCGCGCTCGACGAGGGGCGGCCAGTAAGGCAGTGGTGGCTCTGGGCCAAAGCGAGCCGGTAGCCGAGCCTGTCCCGGCGGAATTAGCACGGAGCATTTGGTATTTAGCATCGAGCAGATAGTCCCGCCCTTCCGGGGAGCGGGCGTCCCGCCCGCGCCACGCGGCCTCCATGCCAAGTGTTAAATGCCGGGCTCTAAATGCCAAATGCCAAATGCTTAATGCTGAGTCCCAAATGCTAAATTCCCAATCCTCGCCCGAGACGGCTCGGATTCTTTTCCTCGACCACACCGCGCAGATGAGCGGTGGCGAGTTGGCGTTGCTCGCCCTTGCCGGCGGACTAGATCGCGCCCGATTCCAGCCCACCGTGTTGTTGTTTACCGATGGGCCTTTGGCTTCAGCCCTGCGGGATTTCGGCGTTGCCGTGGAAATTCTGCCCTTGGCAGATTCAGTACGCGGAGCTGGCCGGGGAAGTCTGGGCGTTGGTTCGCTGGCGAAATTCGGCGCGGTGCTTTCCAGTGCCATGTTTGTGTTCCGCCTGGCGCGGTACATCCGGGCTGCCAAGCCTGATATTGTTCATTGCAATTCGCTCAAAGCCGATATCCTCGGCGGCATCGCCGCCCGCCTTGCCGGCACCAGGGTAATCTGGCATATTCACGATCGCATCGAAACGGATTATCTGCCCGCGCCGGTGGTGAAAACATTCCGGTTCCTTGCCCGCGTGATCCCGCATTATGTCATCACCAACTCGCAAGCAACGCTGGAAACGCTGCATCTGCCATCATCCAAACCGCGTGCGGTGGTCTATCCCGGAATCGCGAAGCCGGAAGAAGAGGCGATGGAGTGCACCACAAAGACGCAGAGGCACGAAGGCCAAGGTTCGACGAGCAACGAAAATTTACCACAAAGGCACAAAGACACGAAGTGGGGCGTGGAGTTAGGCGTTAGGAATGAGAAGTCAGAATCTGTGAAAGAAGTTTATCCCGGGCTCGCC
>JAJZKJ010000051.1 GCA_021804195.1 Acidobacteriota bacterium | reverse complement strand
TCCGGTGGCCAGTAGCTGGTCGAGTTCACGCTTGGGCGGCTGGGCCGAGACCTGCCGCGCCAGGGCAATCAATTCATCTGTGGTCTGACCCATGGCGGAAACCACCACCACCACCTGATATCCCGCACGGTGCGCGGCAATGACCTTACGAGCCGCCTGGTGAATCTTTTCCGGGGTGGCCACGGAGGTGCCGCCGAATTTTTGCACAAGGATGGGCATCGATAATACTAGCTAACGTATAGACGTAAGGGTGAAGGCGCCGGCGGCGATCAATCCGGCCAGGAACAACACGTTCAATACCAACACGAACAAACTTAGGATCAGGCCGACGCGGGTTCGGGGGCGGAGCGAATTGACATCGGGACGGCGCGGCGCCAGACCGACCGCGGCGCCGGCAAAGTAGCAGCCAAGCAGATGCAGCGCCAGACCCGTCACGGATAACGGGTCAAACGTGGCGGCGCCGGCCCGCGGCAAGTAGACAAGGCGAAGCAGTAAATTGCCGATCAGGCAGCCGATTCCGCCCGTCAGCGCCAACAGCCAGAAGCCCGTCCGCCATGGAGAAAGGCCCGACGTGGGCCGATCATCCACCACGATGGCGGCGGGATTGAAGGTAATGATTTCTTCATTCATTTTCGAACCTGCATCCTTTCCTGCGACAGCGGTCAATGTTATGGTAATGTATCTTCATGCCCAATGCCATGTCCACCATCACCACCGGTCCGCGCCAAACCACCCTGGGCGTTCTGCTGCGCCTGGCCGTTCCCAGCGTCGCCAACACGCTAAGCCTGACCTGTATGCAGTTTGTCGATGGCTGGATGGTTTCGTTGTTGGACCGGCACGGCATTGGCGGGAGCGTGAATTTAGCCGCCACCTTCAACGGCGGTATGACCGCGTTCGTACCACTGGCTTTTTTCAATGGCCTGGTCGGAGTGGTCAGTACGCTGGCCTCCCAGGCGACAGGCCGCCGACTGGAGGACGAACCTGCCCGCTACGCCTGGCAGGGCCTGTGGATAGCCGCGGTATCCGGTCTTATCTTTTGGCCGCTGATTTTAGCGCTGTATCCATTGTTTCAACTGGCCGGTCATACCCCGCCCCTGCTGACCTCCGAGACCATGTTTGCGTCGTACATGCTGGTGGCGGCGCCCCTGAATGTGGCCGCCACCGCCTTGGGCAATTTTTTTCTCGGTCTGCACAAGCCCGTGCATCAATTCACCGCCGGCCTGATCGGCAACGCCCTTAACCTGCTGTTGGATTGGTTGCTCATTTTCGGCAACCTGGGCTGCCCGCGGTTGAATCTGCTGGGGGCGGCGTTGGCCACGGTGGTCGGTTCCGCAGGGAGCCTGGCGGTTCTGCTGGTAGTTTTTGATTCACCGGCCTACCGGCGTCGTTATGCGGGGCGCGGTATCTGGCGGCCCGATTTCGGTCGGCTCTGGAAATTGCTGCGTATTGGCGCGCCCGCCGGGGTCCTTTTTGCCGATGACCTCCTCTGCTGGACTATTTTCACCGTGGCCTGGATTGATCATTTTGGTTTGGCCGCCGCCGAAGCCCAAAGCGCGGTCATGCGCTATCTCTCGCTTTCCTTTATGCCGGCGGTGGGCCTGGGTTTAGCCGTCGGGGCGCTGGTGGGGCAGCGCATTGGCAGGGGCGACATCGCCGGAGCGTGCGAAGCGGCGGGGTGGGGTTTTCGCTTAAGCCTGATGTGGATGGGGCTATGTGGGTTGGCCTTTTGGCTGTTTGGTCGCCCGCTGGCGGAACTGCTGGTCGCCCGACCCGGGGAGATTAGCCTCGTCGTGCAGATGCTGCTGTTCGCCGCCGTCTTTCAAATCTTTGATGCCATGAACGTGGTTTACATCAGCGCTCTGCGCAGCGCCGGCGATACGCTGGTTCCCAGCCTGGTCACCATGGGTTTGGCCTGGAGCCTCTGCGTGGTCGGCGGGGGGGCCATGATGCATTGGTTTGCCGGGTGGGGCGTTCGCGGCCCGTGGGCCGCCGCCACGCTTTATATCTGTCTCGGCGGACTTTGGAATGGGTGGCGCTGGAAGCGCCAAGCCTGGCGCCGCCTGGACGTGCTTGGCGAACGGCTGGTGCCGCGATCAGCCCGCTAATTCGGGGGTCGTAGCCGGTTATCACGTGCCGCTGGAAAGCTGGGCTGACTGGCCGGGTCAGACGTTTGTAAATAAATTGTGTTGGAAGAAATCGCCGCGGGCGGCGAAATAGTCCAGCGCCTCGTCCACGCTCGCAAATAGCCGGGTGGCGGTCTGGGTGACAAAGGGGCTGGGCGTTGCCTGGGACCGCCAGATCACGTACACCTCGCGGGCATGATCGTGCGCGTGCTGCAGTTCGCGCTCCACCCCGCTGGACAATCCCGGCCGTCCGTCCGGCCCTTCGGGAATATACGAAATAATCATATCGCTCTGGCGCACCATCATGAAATCACGGGCATAGATTTGCCCATCGATGTCGTCGCCGATGGCCAGAATATCGGCGGTGCGCAGCGTGGCGGCGGAGTCGGTTAACGGCGCTACGATGGTCGGCTGATTTTTCGCCTGGGCCGCGACGGCACGATCCAAAAGCGTTTTTTCGTCCACATCACCGGGATCGAACGCGATAAAGCTCCGGCGGAGGCGCTCCCGAAAAGCCTGAATTTCCGCCAACGTCCGGGACTGATCCCCGACATGGCTCATGGGAAAACTGACGTACACTTTGCGCTGGTGCGGCCGCAGCAGCAGGCGAAACAGCGTGGGAGCCGTGCTGGCCTGCCGGCCCCGCGCCAGAACGTAGAATTTTCCGGGGTGGGCTGCGTCGGCCCGGGCCAGCAGCTCCGTCGCCAAAATCTCTTCTTCCCGCCAGACCATCAGGTCTTTCAGCGTATGTTCCACGTTATGGTCTCGTACCAGTCGTTGATGCACCGCTTCCACGTTGTCCAGCAGCGTGACATACAGGTCGGCCTGAAACTGCGCCAATTGATCGAAATCAAAGGCGGCGAACAGGCCATGTTTCCAGCGAAACGTGGCGTGGGAGTTGACAATCACGTTCAGATGGTGGGGCGCCTCGGCGAGAATATCGCGGAAAACCGCGCGTCGCAGGCTGGTCAGCCGGGACAGCGGCAGGTCCAGAATGCGCCCCGGGTGTACGTCCGGCGCCTCGGCGTACATCCGCTGTCCAACGTGAAAAACTTTCAGTGGCTCGCCGGCCGCCGCGGCCAGAGCTTCCACTTCGTCGAGGTAGATGCGCCGGTCCAGGCCGACCTGGCCGGTTAACAACATGCGCATGGATAAAGCTCTTGCTCGGAGAAGCACTTAAGGCTGGGCGGGTTCCGTCCCATTCCGCGGGCCGCCGTCGGCGCGGGCATAATAACGCTCTCCGTGCTCGCCCTCACGTTGCCCCAGATATCCCTCCTTGACCAGTTGCTCGAGGACACGGTTCCAAAGAAGATCAAAAGTTTGCCGGTCGCCGTCAAATAAGCAGGCCGGTCCATCCGCGTCCCGTAACAGGATATGCTCGCCGGCCTGGCGCCGCAGCAGAAGCAACTGGCCTTTCGGTTTTTTTCTGAAATAATTCATTACCTTTTGCCGTCGCGGCAGATTTTGCCCGGCCATGGCTGCCTCTCCATCTGGACCAAAAACATGAGCGTACCAAGGGAGCATAGCAGCGCCAAAATCGTTCCACAAGCGACCCCATCGATACGGCTCGGCCGTGGACAGCGTCGCGGCATGACGGCATAATGATCCCGCCGACGGTTACCGCGGTTCGCGGGAGGGTGCATCCACCGTCGTTGGCGCCGCGAAGGAAGGATTCCATGGGGTCATTGCCAGGGGCGTTCGCCGCCATCCCGCTGGCTTCCAGCCTGATCGCGCTGGGGCCAGTGGACCTGGCGATCATCGTCATTTATTTCCTTTTCGTTATCGGCATCGGCGTGTATCTGAAACGCTTTGCCAACACGGGCCATGACTTTTTCATGGCCGGTCGTGAAATGACCGCCTGGATTGCCGGCTTGAGTTTTATTTCCGCCAATTTAGGAGCACTGGAACTGCTGGGCTGGGCCGGATCGGCGTATCAGTACGGCCTTCTGGCGGTGCACTGGTACTGGATCGGTGCGATTCCAGCGATGCTGTTTCTGGGCGTGGTGATGATGCCTTTTTATTATGTCTGCAAGACGCACTCGGTGCCGGGCTATCTGGAGCTCCGTTACGGACCGCATACGCGCTCCCTGGCGGCGATCTGTTTCGCGGTGATGACGATCCTGATGAGCGGCGTCAATATGTTTGCGATGGCCATTGTGATGCAGGTGGTGCTGGGATGGAACCTGCACCTGAGCATCTGGGTTTCCTCGCTGACGGTGGCCCTGTACGTGGGATCTGGGGGCCTGCTTTCCGCGATTTTCAATGAGGTCTTGCAATTCATGCTGATCTGGCTCGGGGCGCTGCTCGTGCCCATATTGGGACTTTATCAGGCGGGCGGCTGGAGCGGCATGGTGCGCAGGATCGAACACCACGTGGCCCATGGAGCCAGCTACGTCCACGCCTGGAGCACGCTGGGCCATTTTTCCGCCAATCCGATGGGCATCAATTGGATCGGCATTGTCTTCGGGCTGGGGGCGATCCTGTCGATGGGCTATTGGACGACCGACTTTCTGGTGGTGCAGCGGGTGATGGCGGCGAAAGACCTGCGCTCGGCCAAGATGGCGCCCATCATTGGGGCGGCGTTTAAAATGTTCGTGCCGTTCATTGTGATTTTACCGGGGTTGCTGGGGCTGGCTTTGTTGCCGATGAAGTTGTATCCGCAGACTTACGTGCAGGCACACGCCAGCGCGGGTTTGTTCAGTTATAACGACGTTCTGCCGTTGATGCTGGTGCGCTACTGTGGACCAGGACTGCTGGGGCTGGGCGTTACGGCGTTGATCGCCGGGTTCATGTCCGGCATGGCCGGCAATATCAGCGCCTTCGCCACCGTGTGGACGTACGACATTTACCGTCCATTAATCCGGGCCCGGGCCAGTGACTCGCACTACGTGGCGATGGGGCGCTGGTGTACGGTGCTGGGAGTGCTGATAAGCATCGCCACCGCGTATGTGGCCATGCATTTCCAGAGCATTATGGACTACGTGCAGGCTTTGTTCAGCTTTTTCATCGCGCCGCTGTTTGGCACGGTGGTGCTGGGCATGCTGTGGAAACGGGCCACGCGAGCCGGCGGATTCTGGGGATTGCTCGCTGGAACCACATCCTCCATCGCGATGTACCTGTGGGTAAAATTTGATCCGGCGGCGTTGAAGTACATCGCCCTGTCTCGCCAGGCCAAGCCTATGGCCGAGGATATGTTCCGGGCGCTCTGGTGTTTTCTGATCGGCGTGGCTGTGACGGTGCTGGTCAGCCTGGCTACCCGGCCGGCCGCCGCGGCCCAGTTGCAGGGGCTGGTCTGGGGACATACCGCGATTCCTTCGGAGCGCGATTATCCGTTGCTGCATCGTCCGATTTTCTGGGCCGCCCTTATTTTTGCGGGCCTGGTGGTGCTGAATATTATCTTTTGGTGAAATCATGAAACAGCACGTTAATCGCATCTGGTTTCTCATCGGCGTTTTGCTGGCAATCTACGGCGTCCTGATTCTCGCCGCGGGAATTTACAACTGGTTCGCGCCGGCGGCGCATCCGGTGCAGCTGGCGGGCCTGCACAGCGGCGTCTGGTGGGGCGGCCTGCTGCTGGCCCTGGGCCTGTTTTATATAGGGCGCTATCGCCGGGTGTAGCCGTGTTTTCGGATCGCCCTTGCCCCGGGCTTTCGCCACGGGGCTACCCGTGCGAACCTAAGACCGGCCCCCCAGCCCCTGTCCCGCGCGTTTGACAGCCGGTGGCAAGTTTTTATAATCATTCGTTTTGTCGGCCACCGACGGGCGTCGCGCCCAGGGGCAGCGCTATGTGGTGGTGCCAGGCAACCGGGCGAAAAGAAGCAGGCTTAAAGGCATGAGTACAACCGTTGCGAAAACGCTCCGCCGCGTGAAAGACACCGCGGGTCATACCACGCTGGCGCGGGTGGGCCACACGGACAACCGTTGGTATCTGGTGGATGCGACGAACAAAACCCTGGGCCGGCTGGCCAGCGCCGTGGCCGTTCGACTGATGGGAAAACATAAACCCATCTATACGCCGACGGTGGATGTCGGTGACTACATTGTGGTCATCAACACCTCCAAGATCCGCGTGAGCGGTCGCAAACTGGCCCAGCGCCAGTACGAGTACTATACGTATTATCCCGGCGGTCGGCGGATTAAGCCGTTGCGGGACATGCTCCAGCAGCATCCAGATACGGTGTTTCGGATGGCTGTGCGCCGAATGTTGCCCAAAACGAAAATGGGTGAAAAAATGCTCGGTAAGCTTAAGTGTTTCCGGGAGGCCCAGCACGAACACGCCGCCCAGAAGCCCCAGCCCCTGGAACTCGGCTAACCAGAGTGAGACCTTTCATGACTGAAATTGGCACCGCTTCTGCAGTTCCCGCGGTAGAAACGCCTGCGACTACGCCGTCGGCGGATGCGCCCCCACTGGCGCCGATTGCTCCGGTCGCCGCCACTGTAACCGAACCAGTCTCTGCGGCGGCAGAGCACACCAGAACGGCGCCCGCGCCGGTTTCGGCCGCAGGGGCACGCAACTTTTTCTGGGGCACCGGGCGGCGGAAAAGCTCCGTGGCCAGAGTTCGCCTGGTTCCGGGCCAAGGCGCTTTTCTGATAAACCAACGCAAGGTGGAGGAGTTTTTCCGGGAGCGCCGCGACCGCAACCAGGTCCAAGGCCCGCTAACTATCGCTAATTTAACCGGAAAGTTAGACATCTCAGCCAATGTGCACGGCGGCGGCTGCACGGGCCAGGCAGGGGCCATCGCCCAGGGCTTGGGTCGGGCGCTGTCGTTGTTGGATCCTGCCTTGCGCAAACCGTTACAGGACGCCGGTTTTCTGACGCGCGACAGCCGCATGAAAGAACGCAAGAAATACGGTCTGCGCGGCGCCCGCCGGGCCTTCCAGTTCAGCAAACGCTAAGCCCACCGCACTGGATGGTAATCCGGGGCGTGACAATTTTTCCGGGATGGAGCCGGCGTCTTTGGGCACGGCTTACGCCTTCTGGTGCAGACTTCCCAGTCTGCCAGGAGACAGCGCAGGTCTCCGGAAGGGAGGTCAGTCGCCTATGGCGGCAGGGAGAAGCCCCCCGAGGCGGCTGACCGACCGCCCCTACAACCCGCGCGGAAAAATGGCATACCCATAATCCGGTGGCGGAAATATTGCCTTTAGAGGGTAGCGCGACCTAGCATAGAGAGATAAGACCGTGCGTGGGCACGGTAAGGTGCGCTGGTGCGGTACAACTACGGCCAATACGACGGGCAGGAATTTCCGACCCCGGAAAGCCTCTTTGCCTACGACCAGATATTCGATTTCATTCTGGCGTACGGTGACCAGGCCTTGGAGGCCATGCGGCAGTTGCAGGATGCCGATGCGGAAATTCTCGAAAAACTCCTTCAGGATGGTCTGCTGGAGAAAGCCGCGGGCCGGTTCCGCCTGACCCCACGGGCGCTTACGCTCATGCAACGACGGGCGTTGATGGAGATCTTCGCGCAGTTACCGCGCGGCGACCGGGAGGGCCATCCGACCGTGCACGCCGGCGCCGGGTCCGAACGTCTGGAGGGAACCCGTCCCTATCAGTTCGGCGACCCGGTCAGCGAATTGGATTTGCTGGCATCGCTGCGCCAGGCTCTGGCGAGGCAGTTCAGCGCCGGTGGCCGACCGGGTTTACCAATCCACTTTAATGAGGGCGATTTGCAGTTACACCTGCGGGAAGGCATTAGCAGCTGCGCGCTATGCATTCTGATTGATATGTCGGGCAGCATGATGCGCTACGGGCGATTCCTGGCGGCCAAGAAGGTGGCGATGGGGTTAACCGCACTGGTGCGGGCGCGTTTTCCACAGGACACAGTGGATGTGGTGGGGTTTTACAGCACGGCGACGGTGGTGCCGGAAATGAAACTACCACTCCTGACGCCCAAGCCGGTGACCACGCATGAATATGAAATCCAGGTGCGGATACCATTAAGCGAAGCGGGCAAAACCCACCAGCATTTCACGAATCTGCAGTTGGGAATGCAGATGGGGCGGCGGATTCTCAATCGGCGGGGCGCCGCGCAGAAGCTGATGTTCATCATTACCGACGGTCAGCCGACGGCGCACGTGGAGGGAGAAACGCTGCATCTGCTGTATCCACCGCGGCGGGAGACGGCCCTGGCGACGCTGCGTGAAGCGTTGCAGTGTCTGCGGGCGGGTATCCGGGTGACCAGCTTCGCCCTGATTGAGGAGTACTGGGGCCTGGAGTGGGTGGAATTTGTGGATCAATTAACCCGGCTCTGCCGTGGGGTGGCGTTTTACTGCACCGCGGGCGATCTGGCCGGCTGCATCATGGAAAGCTATTTGAGCGGCAAAAAAAGCCGGGCGTATATCGCGTAGGTCTGGCTTATTTATCCGGCACGGGCGGCCGGGTGGCTTGGCTGCTGCGGTCGCTTAGCGTGTTAATGTACCAGATGATGGCATTGAGTTTCCTCTGGTGCGGATGCTTCGGGCCGGCCAACTGGGCGTAGTAAATGTCCGGCATGATCGGTGGAAATCCTTTCACCACCAGCTTGCCCGGATGCAGGATCATGAATCTGAGAAACGCATAATCCGCGATTTTAGTTTTTCCGTTGGTCAGATGCTGGGGATAACCGGCGAGGTTTTTCCACGTCGGGCCGGCTCCGGGTTGGCCATTAACACTGTGACAGCCCGTGCAACCCATGGTCTGGGCAAGCTGGGCGCCCAATAGGTGCAAGGGGACGGACTTGGCCACGGGAGGGGTTAGTCGGGCGGTCGGAGTCGCGGTGGGCGCTGCGGCCAGCAGCACGGGGGCGGCGCCCGGCGTGTAACCAGCCACCACCATTTGTTCGGCCAGCCGAATGCCGACGGTGGCATGCCGGTGCGTCGCGTCGGTCCAATGCGGCGCCAAATCCGCCTGCTGGCGGGCTTGCACCCGGGCCGCCCAAGCACCGATGTTGGCCATGCGCTGGCGGATCAAGGCGTGACGGTAGTGGTGAAAATAGGCGTCCAGCGCCAATACCAGGAACACCACCACCAGGACAGTAAACGAACCGATCAGCAAAATGCCGGTGGTATCCACTCCATCATTTTTCCGCGGCGCATTTTTCGCGGCGGTGGAGTCCAGCGGGGTAGGGGAGGGGGTGAATGGATTTTCGCTCATGGGTTTTGCTCCATATAGTTAAATCGGTGCTCGATCCGATCACGACGGCTGAGCCTAGACAGGCTCCTCAAACGCCAGCGAGCTGGGCAAATGCGGATCCTTCAACGGCAGCAGCGCCTCTTGGCGCAGCAGGTGGAACGTATGGGCCAGGAACAATCCACCGATGCCCAGCAGGCACAGAACATCGATAAGGATAGCCGATGTGGACAGCGGAATCCACAGCAGGTAACGCGCTGTGGGGGCCAGCTGATACGGGTCGAAGGCGTTCACGTGCTGCAATGCCACGCGGCCGGCGGGCGTATTGACCCAAACCGCCGGCATGATCTGCCAGAACAGGTCTAGATATCCGAACAACAGGAGCCAGACGCACCAGAACGCCAAAACCCGTTTATTACGTTTGGCCCAGCGGGGCAACAGGCCGAGAAATGGC
>JAJZKJ010000050.1 GCA_021804195.1 Acidobacteriota bacterium | reverse complement strand
ATCTGCACCATCGCCAGGGTGCTGATGATGTTGAGAACCGTCTTGGTGGCGGTGCCGGCCTTGAGCCGCGTGGAGCCGGCGATCACTTCCGGCCCGGTGGGCAGGCAGATGAACAAATCCGCTGGGACACGAATGTGCTCCCGCGCGGTGCAGGTCAGGAAAATGGTTCTGGCTCCGAGGCGGCGCGCTTCTTCTATCACCCCGTGCACAAAAGGCGTGGTGCCGCAAGTGTCACCCAAGCGGGAAAACGCCGTGCAATGCTTTTTTTTTCTGGTATCCTCAACGTTTTGTATGTCGGATTTTGTCGCAATCAACGGACAAATCACGCCGTATGAAGCCGCGCGGATTCCCCCTTTCGATGCCGGTTTTCTGCACGGAGCGGGGTTGTTTGAAACGATGCTCGCCGGCAACGGGCGGGTCTTTCGCCTGGCGGAGCATCTGCATAGACTCCACGAGAGCGCGCGGGAACTGGGATTCGCCGTGCAACTGGACACCGCCGCCACCGCCGAGCTTGTAGCCGAACTCATGGAAACCAACGGCCTTTTCACCGCGCGTGTGCGAATCACTCTAACGCCCGGCGATATCTCGGCGCCCGTTCCCGACCACCATCCCGATCCCGATAGCCAGCAGGATTGGGATCCGCCCCGCACCGTGCTTATTTCCGCCGGGCCGTTGGCCGCCTACCCGCCGGCGCTGTATGAAAAAGGCATGACGGTGGCGGTTTCGTCGTATTACCAGAACCCTCATTCACCTCTCTGCGGCCATAAAACCATCAGTTATATGGATCGGCTGCTGGGATTGCGGCAAGCGCAAAAGTGCGGGGCGGGTGAAGCGCTCTGGTTTACCGCCGCGGAATCCCGACAATTCTCGGTACTGGCCGAGGGGTGCATCAGCAACGTTTTTCTGGTTGATGGCGGTGGCGCCATTGGTACGCCGCCGTGGCAAATGCCGGGTCAGCCTGGCTGTCGCCTGGCGCTGCCGGGAATCACCCGCCAAACCGTGCTGGAGCTTGCCGCCACACATGGCCTGCCGGTACAGGAAAAAGTTTTGAATGTCCAAGATGTACTTACGGCAAAGGAAATCTTTCTTACCAACGCCATCATGGGAGTCATGCCGGTGGTGCGAGTGGAGCGGCACGCGGTCGGCGATGAAAAACCGGGGCCTCTCACGAACCAGATCCGCCGAATTTACGAGCAAAAGGTTCAGGAGCAATGTCATGGCTGACCAACCGCTCAGAGATTCAAACCCGGGAAAATCGACGACCGGAAAAGTATCTGATGCCGGGATCGCCGGCTCCTTGTCGAGAGAACCGGTTCGCCGCCGTTGTGTGAATATCTGGACCGGCGGCGTACAGGGTCGCTCCTGCGAAGACCTGCATAATGTCCGGGAGTATCTGGATTCCATCGCCCCGCCTCATCTGGCGGAAGAATGGGACAAGGTGGGCCTGCTTTCGGCGCCGCCATCCCCCTGCTCGGTGGCCAGAATATTTATAGCCCTGGACCTCACGCCCCCGGTACGCGATGAAATGATCCAAAAGGGAATTGATCTACTGGTATGCTACCACCCGCCGATTTTCAAACCACTCGAACATTTGTGCGCCCAGGGTAACGAGCCGGCTTCCTTGGCGGTGGAACTGGCTTATCACGGCGTGGCCATTTACAGCCCGCATACGGCGTTGGACGCGGCCGTGGGCGGTACCAATGACGTGCTGGCCGCCGCGCTGCGCCTGCGGGTATGCGGATCGCTGGTATTGCCTCCCCGGCGGCGGCACGTCAAGCTGGTGGTGTTTGTTCCGGAAAGTCACGTGGAAGAGATCGCCGGCGCGGTGTTTACCGCCGGCGCGGGGCGCATCGGTAACCGCACCCGCTACAGCCAGTGCAGCTTCCGAACCAAAGGCACGGGTACATTTTTCGGCGATGAATCCACATCGCCGGCGGTTGGAGAAAAGGGGCGGCTGGAATTCGTCCCGGAAGTGCGGTTTGAAACTGTAGTGCCGATCTCGTGCCTGGACGCTGTGGTTCAGGCGATGCGTGATTCGCATCCCTATGAGGAACCCGCCTTTGATTTATTGACCATGGAAAACTTGCCGGAAGAACCGGGGCTGGGCCGGCTGGCGGCGCTGGAAAAACCGCTGTCGCTGGCGGCGCTGGCGCAACATGCCAAACAATCGCTCGGTCTCGATCACGTGCAACTTGTAGGCCCGCCGGATCGCGTGATTTCCACGCTGGCGGTTCTGGCCGGCAGTTGCGGCCGGTTGCCGATCGCGGCCGGCGGGAAGCGATCTTTCGACGCCGTCATCACCGGCGAATTAAAACATCATGACATGCTGGCGTTGCGCGCCGCGGGAATCTCGGCTCTCTGCCTGGGGCACGGTCGCAGCGAAAAACCGGCGCTGCGGATGCTCCGCGATAAACTCGCGGAGCGATTCCCGTCTCTGGAGGTGCAATTGAGTTCCGCGGATGTTGCGCCGTATCAGTGGGTGTAGAACCGGGGCATTAGTGATTCCACCATTTTACGGTTATAATGCGTCCCGACTATTGGGTCATCAGACCGCAATACGCAATGCAATAATGGTTCGTACATGCAGCAAAGGAGTCCGGCATCATGATGAAACGTAAAGCCTTGGGGAAACGAATATGCGCAGCGAGTCTGGCCGTTGCCGGTGTGATAAGCGTCGCCACGTTTCGACCTGCCCAGGCTTCCGCCGCTGTGGTCCCGGCACAAAGTCCGGTGTTACCGGGATTGCCGGCGCCGGCCGCCCTGCCGGCCGCCACAGCGCCCGCCAACGTCTACCAATACTCCATCATGCCGCGCTACGTCGCCGCCGGCGAGCCGGCGATAGCCGAAGTTAACGGCCAGCGGCTTAGCGAGAAAAAGTTCACTAATTCCTTAATTCTGCTCAATGGAATGCCGCTTTTTGCAAAATGGCTTCAGTTGACGCTTTTGAAGCAAGCCTGCCGACAAGCGGGGTTGCACGTTGGCCCGGCGCAAATCAAGGCCCAGGAAAAGGATGTGATGGCTTCGCTGGCCAAACAGCATATCCCGCGTACCGAGCGTATGGCCGTGTTGGAACGCCTGCTGGCCCGGCGTGGCGAGAACATTTTGGAATTTCAAATGGACCTGAGCCGGACGGCCTATATCCTGGCACTGGCCAAGGGACACGTGCGGGTGACGCGCAAGCAAATCAAGCTGGCGTACCAGACGAACTACGGCCCCAAACTACTTGTGCGGGACATCGTGGTGCGAAATTTGGACGGCGCGGCTATGGTCCGTCACCTCATTATGGACAAGCACGAAGATCCCGCCCGGGTGGCCAAGGCCGACAGCGTCGACAAACAGACGGCCGCCAATGGCGGGCTGGAATTTATCCCGGTGCATGATACGGCCCTTCCGCCGCTGTTTCTGCAGACGGCCCTGGACCTGAAGAAGGGACATCTTTCCCCGGCGATTCCACTGAACGGCGCCTACCATCTGCTGTGGCTGGTCAAGAAAATTCCAGCCCGGAAAACCCCGCTGGCGAAAGTGCGGGCGCAAATTAAGAAAAAGATTCTTCACATACTCAAACTGCAATGGGGCCAGCGGGAAATCAACCGATTGCTGGCGGCGGCCAAAATCAAAATCTACAACCCGATTCTGGCCCGCCAGTATCAGCCGTTCCGCGAAGCTCTCCGCGAGCAGCAAAAGCTTCTGCAAGCGGAGAAAAATCTGACCAATGGGAAACCGGCGACAACGAAACCGCAGCCGGGCAAGTAGGTCGACAGGAATTCCAATTATGGCTGGTGGAAACGACACGCCGATCACCATTGAAGCGTCCACGCGCATCAAACGACTGCCGCCGTACTTGTTTTCCCGCATCAATGCCCTTAAGGCATCCAAGCGGCGGGCCGGCCACGATGTGATCGACCTGGGTATGGGCAATCCCATTGATCCCGCTCCGGATTTCGTCGTGGACAAGCTCACCGAATCCGCGCACGACGCCCGCAATCATCGTTATTCGGTCAGCATCGGCCTGTATAATCTGCGACGCGAAATCGCCCGCAAATACAAACGCCGTTATGGCGTGGAACTCGATCCGGACAACGAAGTGGTCGTCACCATCGGCAGCAAAGAGGGCTTTTCGCATCTGATGCTGGCCATGCTCGGCGCCGGCGATACCGTGGTGGTCGGCGACCCGGCTTATCCCATCCATGTCTACGCCGTGGCCCTGGCGGGCGCCAACGTCATCAGTGTGCCGCTGGGAAATGATGAGGCCTTCCTGGCGCGCATCGAGCACGTGCTTAAAAATCTTTTTCCCCGGCCCAAGCTGCTGATTCTCAATTATCCGCACAATCCCGCGGCCATGACCATCGAAGAGCTTTTCTACCGGCAGGCCGTGCAATTGGCCCGTCAATACAACGTGCTCATCGTGAGCGATTTCGCCTATGGCGAAACATGTTTCGACGGCTATCGGGCGCCATCGTTTCTGGCGACGCCGGGCGGCAAGGATATCGGCGTGGAATTTTCCACCATGAGCAAACCTTACAATATGGCCGGCTGGCGAGTGGGTTTCTGCTGCGGCAATCCGCAAATGGTGCGGGCGTTGGCCACGATCAAGGGCTATTACGATTACGGACATTTCGCCCCCATTCAGATCGCCAGCATCCTCGCGCTGCGCAACGGCGATGAATTCGTCGCCCGGCAGGCTCTCGTTTACCAGAAGCGCCGGGACGTACTGGTGGCGGGTCTGCGGAAAATCGGCTGGGAAGTCGAATTGCCCCGCGCCAGCATGTTCGTATGGGCCAGAGTGGCCGGGAAACATCTGGCCGGCCAGGGAACCATTGATTTTTCCCTGCGTCTCCTGGAAGAGGCGGATGTGGCTGTGGCCCCGGGGCGCGGCTTCGGCGAGAACGGCGAAGGGTTTGTGCGCATTGCTCTGGTGGAAAATGAGTTGCGCATCAAGCAGGCCCTGCGCCAAATGGACGGGTGTCTAAACGGCCGCAAACGCCACCAGCGCCCCAGCCGTCTGGCGGCCAAACCCGACTCTGACTCGCAAGCCGACGGCGAACACCTGACCAGCCACGATCAGTCCGGAATCATCGGCGGGTAAACCGGCGGAAGGGTCTCCGAAGCCTCCGCCAGGCGCCGCTCTCGCGACTCTCTTCTGGCAGGAGTTTCGCATATGGAGCCGATGTCCGCAGCGGCCAAATGATCCCGAAACTATGCGGGACTACGGGCTTGGGCAGCCGCGTGGAAACTTGCGGCCGTTTTCCGCGCCGCCGGGAACGGTTGCGTTATTCGGATAGGCCCTTATTGACCCGGCCGGTCTTTCCAGTGATGGATTTCGACCGTCCAGCCGGAACCGGCGGGGGGCGTTTGAACAGGGAAATGATGGCGCATCTTCTGATTGATCCGCACATGGCACAGCGTGGCGGTGGTGGGCGAACCGTCGGAATTGATCCGTACAATCTTCACCGGCAGGCGAATCTTGCGGTCGATCTGAAAATCCAATATCTTAAATGTAAACATGTTTTTTTGCCGCGGCGTCAGGCGTAAATGGATGATACCGGGAGTCCGGCGCCGGTTCTTTCTCAGGCTGACCGTGAATTCCCGAAGAACTTCGGCCGGATTCTGGCCGATGGGAATGGGGATGGGACCTGCGCCGAGCTCCAGGGGATTGAACCGGCGACCGGGCGGAGCGACGGCGGTCTTTCGAAATATCTTCGCCGCCCCATTGCGGTCGATCAGCCAGCGCCCGTCGAAGATAATGTCGTGATCGGCATGCCTTTTGGCGATCGCTCCGTCCACCACCAGCGTGTTCAAGCGTATATCAAACCGGGTGCGCGAACCCCGGCGTTGATACCAGATGCGACCGATGTCGATATCGGTTTCGTCGGTGCGCAGATGCTGAGTCTTCACCCGCACGTCGGCGGTGAAGTTATGGAGCGTTTGCGCTCTTTTCTGGAGCAGCCGCAGTACGCGCATGACTCGTGCGGAGGGCGCGGCGATCCTGGCTGGTCGGCTCGCCACACCGGTGGCCGGCGGACTTTTCATCGCCGCACCCCGGCCCCCCCCGCATAACAAAACAAACACCACCAGCACGGGTGCGACCCGGCGCCAATCCAGAGAACACATCAGGTTATTTCCTCACCATACTCCATTGATTATAACGATCCGGCGCCACTGCGGCATACCGCTCTCACTGGTGTGTTCCCGGCAGTTTGCATCCGGGGATGACGATGTTTACCATGCCTCCTTGTGTATAGCGGCATTTGGGTGCCGCGAATAAAGGTTTTACTGGAGTTTCTTCTTCATGTCGTATATATGCTTGAACCGTGGTACGGCCGGTGGAAAATTATCGGTGGAAGAGTTTGTCAAACTGGCTGCCGAGGCAGGTTTTGCCGGAGCGGACGTGAACATCGCCTATGGCGTGGAACACGGCGCCGCCGCCTTGGGCGACTTGTATGCCCGCCATCAAATGCGCTTCGGCGGCTGGCCCCTTCCCGATTTTCGCTCGGAGGCGGCTAAATTGCCGGAATCCCACGAACAACTCAAAAAGATGGCTGCGGTGGCGGAAAAGCTGGGCATTGACTCGTGCGGAACATTTCTTATGCCCTCTTCCGAATTGCCGTTTGTGGAAAACTGGCTCTTCCACGTGTCGCGGTTGCAGCCGTTTGCGATCATCCTGGCGGAACATGGTTTACGACTGGGCCTGGAATTTGTTGCGCCGTTTCATTTGCGGCGTAAAGAAAGGCATGAGTTTATTTTTACACCGGGACAGATGTTGGAATTGGCCGATGCGATCGGCCCCAATGTTGGTTTGCTGGTGGATTCCTATCACTGTTACACCGCGGGTGATACGTGGGAACACTTGGCGCAGATCCCAGCGGACAAAATCGTTCTGGGACACATCAACGATGCGCCCAAAGGGGACATATCCCAGTTGCAGGATGGCCGGCGTCTGCTTCCCGGCGAGGGCGTGATCGATCTGGCGGGATTCCTTAAAGCGCTCGATCAAGCCGGCTACAAGGGACCTGTTTCCGTCGAGGTGCTCAATCCCCTTTCCGGTTCCTCGCCGCCCCGCGAAAGAGCCATCGCCGCGTGGCAGGGCGTAAAGCGGGCGCTGGACGCCGCGGGACTCTAAAATATTCCGTGGTTGTGCCGGTGCGATAATGGAAGAGGTCATGTTGCGGGAAAATCCTCTGCGGCGGGTTCACGAGCGTGCCGAAGCGTCGTTTCTTCCTTACGGTCCCCTGGTTGAAATTGTGGAAAGCTACGGCCGACCGGAAGTGGAATACGCCGCGATTCGTAAAAGCGTGGCGCTGATGGACGCGCCGCACCGCGCCGTGGTGGAGCTGCGCGGAAAGGATCGTCTGCGGTTTTTACAAAATCTTCTCACCAACGATACCAGTTCGCTGGCGCCGGGGCGGGGTTGCTATGCCTATCTGCTCGACGTGAAGGGGCGGGTGACGATGGACCTCAACATCCTGCACCGGTCGGAAAGCACGTTGCTGGAGGTAGACGCCCGCCTGACGGAATCTCTTTGTCACACCCTGGATAATTACCTGTTTGCCGATGATGTAAAAATCTTCGATAGCTCGCAGACAATGGGCCGGTTGACGTTGCTCGGTCCCCGGGCGGCGGCGCTTCTGGCAATGCTGGGAACCCTCAAGATCGCCGAACTTTCAGACGCACTGGCCAGCGCACAAACACGGCTCGGCGGAGTAGACGTCGTCGTTTTCCGCAATGACCTGTGCGGTGAAATGCAGTACGAGCTGATAATCCCGCGGGAAAGGCTCGTGCCCCTGTGGGAGGAGTTGCTGCGGGGCGGTCTGTCCGCGCCTCCGCCGGCGCCGGCCGGTACGTGGCGGGAACAGGACGGCCCATCGCCGGGGAAGCGCCCGATGGCTGTCGGGATCGGTTGGTCGGCTTTCAATATTGCCCGGATTGAAACAGGCACCCCCATTTTGGGCATCGATATCACGCAACAGAATCTACCAATGGAAATATCGCACTGGTATAGCCGGGCGGTAAGCACGAGCAAAGGCTGCTACCTGGGTCAGGAAGTGGTGGCCCGCATGCATTCGCGCCAGAGTGTGGCGAGGTTGTTGGTGGGGTTGCGCCTAAAGGGTTCGATGCCGCCCCCCGCGGGAACGGATATTCTCCACGGCGCCGAGGTGGTCGGCGCCGTGACCAGCAGTTGTCTCTCGCCGATGCTGGGTAATACGCCGATAGCCATGGGCTACGTGCAACGGGAATATGCCCAGCCGGGCACGGATCTTCTGGTATACAATGAACCGGGCGGAATAGCGGCCCGCGTAACGGCTTTGCCGCACTGGGCGGCGCCGCCACAAGCTGCCAGTTGATTTTTTGGGGAGCGTCACAATGCCGCCGCGCGTTCTGAACGTGGGCCAATGTGGGTTCGATCATGCCGCGATCGCGGAGTTTCTTTCCCAGGTTGCCGGAGCCGAAGTGGATGCGGCCGACACCGTCGAAAATACCGAGCGGGAGTTGGCGAAGCATCGCTACAACCTGGTGCTGGTCAATCGCCTTCTGGATGCGGACGGCACGCCCGGTGTCGAGCTGATTGCGCGACTCCGGCAACGGGCGGATTGCCCGCCGCTGATGCTGGTGAGCAACCATCCGGCGGCGCAGGCCCGGGCCATGGCGGCCGGGGCGTTGGAAGGGTTTGGTAAAGCGACGTTGCATCTGCCGCAGACGGCGGAACATCTTCGTCAGGTTTTGAATCCGGTTTGAGAATTATTTTATGTTCTCATCTGGCGGTCTGCCGGGGCTTTGCGCCGGAAGCTCGCCGGATGAAAGCCCGCACTTGCGCGGCGAGTTTTTTGCGCATGGGGGCGGGATGGTACACCATGTGGCCGCCGCGGAAGAAGACCTCCTGGATGTTGGACTGAAGTTTGCGACTCAAATTCAAATGATTCATGGTGTAAACGGTCCCGAAGAAGGGAGTGGCAAGATCGAAGTAGCCGCTGCACACCAGGACCTTCATGTACGGATTGCGGATCATGGCCCGCCTGAGATTGTCGGTAACATAAAGAAAGCCGGTGCCGCCGGGACCGAAATTCCATGGAAAAACCCGCTCCGAAAGCGTCTGATAGGGGAGGTTATTGGCATACTTGAGATCTTTGCGGACATACTCGTTAAACGCACTGGTGAAAGGCGCCAGGAAGCGGGACAACGACGGATCAAAGCTCGCTGTGCCGGCGGTGGGATTCGGATTGTAGGCGCTCAACCGCGTATCCATCCGCCCAATGACTCGTTTTTGGCGGCGCAGGAGGGTCTGCTCAAAGTGGCCGGGACCGACGCGGAGATTGGACAAGAGAATGTAGCGTTTGGACAGACCGGTATATCGGGCCATGGTGGTGGCGATTTTTTCGCGCTGCGCCTGCGGTAAAGATGCGCCTTGCGCCAGCGCCGCCAGGTAATCTCCCAGCGCCCAGTGTTCGACCTTCGCCAGGGTGCGGTGGAAGTGTTTTTCCAGGTTGCCCGGTAGCTTGTGGTAATACCACGCGGTGGCGGTGTACGTCGGTAGAAACAGGGGATAGGGCGTATCGTTGCCGAGATTCGGTGACAACAACTGAAAATTCAGGGCGCAGGAAATCAGCAGGATTCCATTGAGCGCCATTCCTTCGTGCACGCCCAGGTAATCGGCCAGAGCGCAGGCCCGGGTGGTTCCGTAGCTTTCGCCGAACAGGTCATTGCGGAA
>JAJZKJ010000049.1 GCA_021804195.1 Acidobacteriota bacterium | reverse complement strand
CGGCATGCGCGCCAGGATGCGCCGGCTTGAACTGCCGGCCGGTATTTCATCCACCGAGTTGCCGCGGGCCTCGATGAAATAGGCATTGCCCCAGCCATCGGTGCTGAGCCCGCGCGCGAAGTTGAGACCGGAAATAATGCGCACCGGCTTCGGGTTCAGAATTCCGGCCCGGGTTTCGATTCCCCCTCCGTAAATATATTGCGTATTGATGATCTTGCCGGCCGCATCCCGGAAAAGAACCGCGCCCAATCGCGCGTCCCTGGCACTCGGTGAAAATCGCACGTGCATGACGCAGCTCGCGCCGGCGGGAAAGTCGCCCACGCAAGCGGAAGCATCGGGGCTGGTGAAATCGAGATTGGGCACCCCCTGCGTGACCACCGAAACCGACCGCACCCGGGCGCGGCGCGGCCAGGTGACCCGCAGCGGCAAGGCCGCGCTGGCGTGCAGCGGCTGGCCCATAAATGAGATGGCCGCCAATGGACGCGCGGGCTCCGTGCTGGCCGGCGATGCGGATTTCGCAAACCAAATTCCGATTCCCGTAATGGCCGCGAGCGACAATGCCATGACGGCCGCCGGCAAGCGGTTACGGTGAAGAAAAAGCAACGTGCGGCGGGGCCAGGCGGTCGGAAAGGCGCGCGGGGGCCGATGCTGCTTATAACGCGCAAGGTCAGCTTGAAAAAGCTCCACCGAAGCATAGCGCCGCATCGGGTCGGACGCCATGGCGTGACGCAAAATGGAAGCCAGACGGGAAGAGATGCGGGTCAGGTCGGGCGGGAGTGACCAGGACAGCAGTTGGCCCAGCACCACCGCGAGGGAGTAGACATCGCTGGCCGGCGTGGCCGGCTGTCCGGCCAACTGCTCCGGACTGGCATAGAGGGGCGTGAACTTGAGGCCACTCCCGTTTTCAGCGCCGCCAGCCGTCGGCTGGGCAATGCCGAAATCAAGCAGCTTCACCGTGCCCTCCCGATTGACCAGGATGTTGCCCGGCTTGAGATCGCGATGCACCACGCCGCGCTGATGGGCATATGCCACGGCAAGGATGACCTGCGTAAACAGCTCCAGGATGGCGTGCTCGCGCATCTCGCGGGCGCGGCAATAATCGCTGATCGGCTTGCCTTCAACAAATTCCGTGGCCATCCAGGGCAGGCCGTCGGCGCTGACTCCCCAGTCCAGCAGAATGGCGATATTGCCGTGTTGCATGCGGGAAAGCGAACCGCGCTCGTGGGTAAGGCCGGAAGGGGCGCTGGATGGGCCGCGCGGCAAACCAAAGCGCAGCAGCTTCAGCGCCACCGGACGGTGAAACTCATCATCCTCTCGCTCGGCAAGAAACACGATGCCCGTGCCGCCGCGCCCCAGCTCCCGCAATATGCGGTAAGGACCGATCAGCGCGCCCGCCGGCAAGCCCTGGGGGAACATTTCCGGCGCGGACAGCGGGCGCACCGTGAGTTCAATCGTGGTGAGGGAATGAGAATCGTGGGTCGCCAGCAGCGATTCGAGCTCCACGGCCAGGGCCGGAGCTTCGGTGCGCACGCGGGTCACGACCTGGGCGCGCCGCTCCGGGCCGGCTTCCAGGGCTTCTCCAAACCAGACTTTCAGGCGGGCCCAATCGTCCAAAGTCATTTTGGGTTGAGCTCACGTTCCAGCCAGGCGCGAGCCATGGCCCAGTCCCGCTTGACGGTGGCCTCGGAAATATGCAGATTCCGCGCGGTTTCGGCCACGCTCAGCCCCATGAAACAGCGCAGTTCGACGATTTGAGACTGGCGCGCGTCCCAGGCCTGAAGCCGGAGCAAGGCATCGTGGATGACCAGCACGTCCACGCCGCCGGGAACCGCTAAATCGTTCCCATCGAGGGTAATCTGCTCAGATCCTCCGCCGCGTTTCTGACTGTGCCGGGCGCGGGCATGGTCCACCAGGATCTGGCGCATGGCCATGGCGGCGGTGCGCACAAAATGGTCCGGGTCCGCAAATGTCCTGGATTCGCGAGCCAGCTTCAGATACGCTTCGTGGACCAGAGCGGTGGCCTGGAGAGTGATGGCATTGGGGAAGCGGCGCATGTAGGCGTCCGCCATGGAGCGCAGGGTACGATAAATTTCACTGAAGGCGGCGTCCCGAGCCTGACTGGTGCTGAAGCCGGACATAAAATATCGCGTGGCTCAGAATCAAAACTCGCTCGTCCTGCATTTTGTACCGGCGAGATAGTAGTGTAGCGCATTGGCAAGACCGCGCTTAGCGGCAAAGGCGCTTTTTCTTTAAAGCGAAACAATTTTGCAGATGTAGGGTCAAAGCCGCGGTGGTCTTTCAAAGTTAACGCGCAGGCTGCTCCTGAACGATCGCCGGAAATAAATTTTCCAGCATCTTTTCCATGAGCATGCCGTGTACGCCGGGGGCATAGTAGTCGGAAAGCAGGCGCAGTTCGCGGTAGCCCGCCCGCTGATAAAACGCCCGCGCGGGGTGGTTATCCACGCCGACTTCGAGCAACATTTTCCGCAACCCCCGGCCGGCGGCGTAGTCTTCCGCCCGCCGCAGCAGCACCCCGCCGGCGCCCTGCCGCCGCCAATCGGGCGCGACATCGAGCGTCATCAGATGGCCATTTTGCTTCCCGGCCCGGGCGGTGACATAGCCGGCGATTTCACCCGGAAGCGGTTCCGAGCCGGAAAAAATTTCCAACACCCAGCTCCGGCAGCCGGCCATGTTCAGCACATCGCGCAATTCTTCCCGTGAATACCGGATTTCGGCGGAAAAACAGATTTGATCCAACTGCCACATGGCTTCGAAATCGCCGTCCCCGGCCGGCCGCAGGCGCCATTCTGAAAAATGCGCGGGCATGTCTTTAATATACAAAGGCCAGACGGGCGGGAAATATGTGGCGGGGCCACTTTTTTGCTTCGCCGTTCCAGTGTCCGGCCGCGGCGACAAAAACGTGGTCCAGTTTAATTCAACTGGCGCCGGACGGGACCTGGCAGGCACCCCGTCCCTCGGCCTGCGATCTCGCTTGGCTTTGCCAGCGACTCGGCCGGTGCGTCGCAAAACCCCGCGTTAAAATGAGGGGGTTGCGGTTCTGGAATGCCGCGATTCGACATTTCCATGCTGCCCACTCCATCCGCGTTCACGGCTTCGCCGGCGCCCCGCCCACGGTGGCGCGACTGGAAAGTGCCCGCCAACCTGGTGACCGCCCTGCGGATCCTCCTGCTGCCTCCGCTGGCCTGGGCGGTGGCGCAGGGATGGTTCCGGCTGGCGATTCCGCTGCTGGCGGTGGCGGCCGGCAGCGATGCCCTGGATGGCTGGCTCGCCCGCCATCGCGGACAGGCGACAGCGCTGGGCTTTTATCTCGATCCCATCGCCGACAAACTGCTGGCCGCCAGCTTGTTTCTGGGCCTGACGCTGCGGCGTTTCATGCCGCCGCTGCTCAGCGTGCTGGTCTTCACCCGCGATGCCAGCATCGTCATGCTCGCGGTCATGCTTTTCGGCAAAGCCGGGTTTGGAGATTTTCGTCCCACCCGCTGGGGCAAGCTGACCACCCTGACTGAACTGCTGACGCTCGGCCTCACGATCGTCAATGCCGTGGGAAACCCATTGCAGCCCTGGTTGATAACGCGCCTGCTCTGGCTGGCTACCTTCTTCATGGTCTTCGGCTCGGGAACCCATTACGCCTTGCTGTGTTCCCGCCGCTACTGGGAATGGAAAGCCGGTGCCCAGCCTCCGGACGCACTTGAACCCAACCTTCCCAACTCATCTGCATCAGATTGATACATGGATACGGGACTTCCGTCCGAAGGCTTGCCCGCGGCCGATGACAACACCGCAACTCCGCTCCTGACCATGCCCAACCCCTGGCAGCGGCGCGCCGAAAGCTGGGGGCGCGGCGCCGGACATGTTTACCGCATTTTGCGGCAGCGCTCGAGCGGCAAAAGCTGGCCCGCAATTGCCCAGGCATGGCTGGCGGAAATAAAAACCACGCGGGGGAAAAAGCGGAATCTGACGCCCCTGCTGATCACGATGCTGAGCCTGACGGCAATGGCCGGCATTCTGTCGGCCCGCATGCAGTGCCGGAAATACTGAGACCCGTTTATGGCAACCGCTCCCAACCCCGCTGAAATCAACCGGCGCCTGGATCGCAGGCGACTCCGGCTGGAACAGACTTTCCGCCTGTTGCGGCTGCAGATTCAAAGCGGTCTGGACTGGCGCGAACAGGCGGCCCGGCACTGGAAGGCCACGCTGATTACAACCGCCGTGACGGGATTTTTTGCGGGCCGGCTGATCGGCCGGCTATTCTGGCGCCGCTGAAGGTAAAACCTACCCTGAATATATGCACTATGTATAAAAATTACTCGTAAACCTACTTCTTGCGCAGACCACGAGCCATGCCATTTACGACCACGCGGGTGGTCCAAAAGCCAATCGAGGTTGTCAAACCCGCGGCCAAAAGCCCGATTGCTAAAGCTTCAACATTGGAGATCATAGGTTTCGTCCCGCTCCCATATTTATTTCGAGCATTTTATGGGCCAATTAGCCAGCCACAATCGAATTGGCCAAAATGCCAAGATTTTCGATCTCCACTTCCATCAGATCTGCATTTTTCAAATACACCGGAGGTTTGCGGGCAAAACCCACCCCCGGAGGGGTGCCGGTAAAAATCACATCGCCCGACTCAAGCGTAATCGTTTTGGAAATATAGGCGATCAATTCGGGAATGGAGAAGATGAGATTGCTGGTATTGGAATCCTGCATCTTCTGGCCATTGAGGCGCAATTGAATGCGCAGTTGATGCGGATCGCCGGCTTCCCCCGGGGTAACGATTACGGGGCCGAAGGGGCCGAAGCCGTCGCCGCTTTTGCCGCGATACCACTGTCCGTCGGCAAACTGAAAATCGCGGGCGCTGATGTCGTTGCCGCAGCAGTATCCGGCCACATGCGCCAAGGCATCGGCGGCGGAAACTCCATGGCAGCGGCGGCCGATGACGACGGCCAGTTCGGCCTCATAATCCACCTTCTGCGAGGTCTGGGGCAAACGAATCGGCGCTCCGTGGGCATGGATGGCGTTGCCGGTTTTAGCAAATAACAGCGGCGCGGCCGGAGGTTCGGCGCCTGACTCGAGAGCATGGTCGCGGTAATTCAGGCCCACACAGATAAAGTTTAACGGCCGGCAGGGTGGGGCGATCGCTTGCGGCAGACCGGATTGACCGTGCGCGGAAAACAAGCGGGCGAGCTGCGCCGCATCCCGCGCCAGCCAGGTTTCCAAACCGGGCAAAGCGGTAAAAAACGCCGCCTGGGCCGCGGGCGTGCCTTCCAGCGCCGCGGCCATTAAATCCCGCAGGCCGGCTTCGGGCGCGTGGTCGCGCAGCGCGCTCCAGTCCAGCCAATGGTTCTGATTTTGAAGAAAAGGCCGCTCATGGCCCGAATTCAAATATTTTCCGATCCGCATGGTTGTATCCGATTCAATGGTGGCGGGGCCACTTTTTTGCTTCGCCGTTCCACTGTCCGGCCTCGGCGCCAAAACGTGGCCCAATTTTACTCAACTGACACCGGACGGGTCCTGGCAGGTGCCCCGTCCGCTTTATAACCGGCGGTATTCGCGCCGTTTGGCGGTCAAAGTTTTGGCCGGGGTCAGCGGCTGGATCACAACATGGCGGCGCGGGCCTTCGCCCTCGCTCAGGCTGCGCACCCCGGCGGCGTCACGCAGCGCCAGGTGAATCAGCCGCCGCTCGCGGGACGACATGGGAGCAAATTCGTGCGGCAGTCCGGTGCGCGCCACCTGCTCGGCCGCCAGCCGCGCCACCCGGCTGAGCTCTTCGCCCCGCAACTGGCGCTGGCCCATCCAGTCACAGTGCAGCCGCGGGCCCAGGCGCAGGCCTTCGCGCAGCAGGTGTTCGAGGCTGCGCAGCAATTCTTCCTGCCGCTCGCCCAGGCGGGACGCATCGGGGCCGGTGAAGTTCACCGTCCAGCCCGGGCCGCCTTCGGGATCGTGCATGGCGGCCAGCTCGTATTGCAGGCGCAGGCCGCTGGACTGGATCAGGGCGTTCAGGAACTCCCGCAGCGGAGTTTCCTGGTTTGCCGCCGCGGCGTTGCCGGGAGTGGTTTCCATCATTGGCTCTCCTATTTCCGCCGCGCGACCGCTTTTTTGCCTTTGGCCGCGGGCGCGGCCGGCTTGAGCGGCGCATAACGGCGGTTAATCACGTACTGCTGACCCACGTTGATGAGATTGCTGCCGAGATAATACAAGTCCACGCCGCTGGGCATGAGGAAAAAGATGTAGCCCATAAACAGCGGCATGCCGTAGCGCATGATTTTGGCCTGCATGGGATCGGTCCCGGCCATCATCGGCACCATGGACATAAACCAGAACTGCGAGGCCACCAGCAGCAGCGGCAAAATAAAGTAGGGGTCGCGCGCCGAAAGATCGTGCAGATAGCCGAGAAAAGGCGCATGGCGCAGCTCGATGCTGGTTTCGAGCACTTCGTAGAAGGCATAGATCAGCGGCAGCGGAATGAGCATGGGCAGGCAGCCGCCGAGCGGGTTCACGCCCTCTTCCTGATACATCTTCATCATTTCCTGCTGCATTTGCTGGCGCTTGGGATCTTTCAGAGGCAGCTTGCGCATTTTGTCGTTGAGCGCCTTGATGCGCGGCTGCAGGGCAATCATTTTGACCTGGGTCTTCTGGGCCGTGAGCCGGAAGGGAAACATGATCATGGTGATCACGAAGGTCACGAAGAGGATCACCCAGCCGTAGTTGTGAATCCAGTGGTTATAGGTCCAGCGCATCCATAGAAACAGCGGCTTGGCGGCAAAGCCAAACCAGCCAAAGTGGACGATGGCGGAAAGATGGGGCGCCACGCGATGCAGCAATTGCAGCCGCTTGGGGCCGACAAATACCCGCAGCCAGCCCGCGGCGGCCACGCCCAGGCCCAGCGTATTCACCGGCTTGGGCGCGGTTTGCGGCCGGCCGGATTTCCAGAGCAGGGGATGGTACAAAGTTTTCAGCCGGGTCAGCCGCAGCGGCTGATGGACGGGAGGAAAAAAAGCCAGGGCGAAATATTTATTTTCCAAGCCGGCGAATTGCAGATCCGCGGCATAGGTGCTGTGATTGGCGACCTGGCTCGGGTCCCATTTCTTCAGGCCGCCATCGCGCACAAAAATGCGCTCGGTGATGTGGCTGTTTTCCAGGCTGCTGTCGGCAAAGGCTCCGGGCCAGAGCAGTCCGGCCAGAACCGGGCGGCCCTGCCGGCGCACAACCGCCCGCGCGCGCAATTGATAGCCCTGGCCGAAGTCCAGGATTTTCTCCGCGAACCAGCCGTTTTGCGCCCAGGTGAAATCGAGCCGGGTATGCCCGTTGGGCAGGCGGGTGAGCACGGTATGAAACAAAGCCCCCGCCAGTTTGCCGGCCAGGGCGGGATGGCCCGGCACTTCAAATTGAAACGGGTAGCCGTGGCGGGCGGAAAACCGCGGATTGACCAGATCCAGCGGATGCAACTGCTGATCGGTATAGCGGGTGAGAACCCACGAGCGCACGCTGGCGCCGCGATTGCTGAACTCAATGCGGTAGACCGGGGTGGTGACCGACTCATGCCGCGGCGCATGCGATACGATCGTCTGCGCCGAAGCCGGTTTCGCGGCCGGAGCCAGCGGCCGGGCATGCGCCGATGGCTGTGCCGGCGCGGCCTGGCCGGCGGCAGCATGCGGCAAGGGGTGGGCAGCCGGAGCCGATGGGGACGGAGACGCGGGCTGGGCATGGCGATTGATCAGCGGCACCAGCAGCAGCAGCAATAATCCGGAGAGCAGGAAAGCCAGCATCAAGCGGCGTTCCATATTAAAGTCGTCTTTCAAAACCGTACCTCGCGCATGCCTCAATCCAACTCAGTTTTTGAATTTTTACCGCACCGGATCATAGCCGCCAGGATTCAGGGGATGGCAGCGCGCCAGCCGGCAGAGGGCGCGCCAGAGTCCGCGTCCGCCGCCGTAGCGTTCAATCGCTTCCAGTGCATATTGGCTGCAGGTGGGATAAAAACGGCAGCTTGCCGGCAACAGGGGAGAAATGAACGCCTGATAGCCCCGGATCAACCCTAACAGCAGAGTTTTCATGGGCGCCTCGTTGGAGCGGCATCATGGGTGGCCCGCATATCAGGATCGGAAGCGGCCAGATGCCGCAGCGATTGGCTTAATTCTTCGAGCAGTCCCGCAAAGGGCGCCCGCGCGACCTCCGCCCGGGGGTGCAGCACGATGGCCCAGCCGCGAGGCGCCTGCGGCAACAACCGGGCCAGCAGGGCGCGGGTGCGGCGGCGGATCCGGTTACGCACCACGGCGCCGCCGAGGCGGCGGGGAACGGTGATGCCAAACTGGGCGGGAGCATCGGCGGCGCGGCCCGGCAGCCGGGCCGCCACAATCTGAAAACGGGCGGGGCGCAGCCGCCGCCCCAGACGATATACGCTTTGATACTCGGCCGTGCGGCGCAGGCGCGCGGCCGCCGGCAGGTGACTGGTTACTGACGATGACCGGGCTTGACGGTCAGACGGCGGCGGCCCTGGGAGCGCCGCCGCGCCAGCACGGCCCGCCCGCCCTGGGTGCGCATGCGGCGGCGAAAGCCGTGGGTTTTGACGCGATGGCGCCGGTTGGGTTGGAACGTTCTCTTCGGCATGGGTCACGAATCTCCGCAAGCGGCCGGAACCGGAATGGACTCCGGCCGTCGTTATCCGGCGCGCTGTCATTAACCCCGATCACAGGGCGCGCGCCGCGACCGCACAAAAGATTATTATACGGGCTGGCCGGGGCGGCGCACAAGTCCGCACGGCGCAAAAAATTTGCGCCCGCGGCGCGGAAAAACCCGGCGCGCCTTCGCGCGCTGGTTGAACTTTCAGGCCGTAATAACCTGCCGCGGCACAGGCAGCGCCCGGCTGAAAAATTTTGATTGCAAATTTTTTGCGTAAACGGTACAACAAACAATCGTCGCAAACGATGACAAGGGAGTTGCCTAAGCGGTCCTGAGTTTTCCCGCTGCTGGCTCAAGCACCGCCGCATGGCATTTGCAAAAGCACAACGCGAAACCGCCTGGGACGCGATTCTGGGCGAGATGCGCAAGCAGATCAACCCTCATAGTTTCGAAGTCTGGCTGCGCACCACACGGCAGGAACGGCTGGAAGAGGGCACCCTGTACGTGTCCGTGCCCAATGCCGAAGGCGAACGGGTGAAAGAGCGCTTTGGCCCGCAGATTGAGCAGGCGCTGAGCCGGCTGCAGCTGCGCGGCAGCATTCAGCGGGTCGAGTTTGTGGCCCCGGGCGCGGCCGCCGCGCCGCTGCAAAAGCGCCTCGATTTTGATTCCCCGCTGGGCAGCCTGAACCCCCGCTATCGCTTTGACACTTTTGTGGTCGGCGGGGCCAATCAGTTTGCCCATGCCGCGGCGCAGGCGGTGGCTGAACGGCCGGGCAAAGCCTACAACCCCTTGTTTCTGTATGGCGGCGTGGGCATGGGGAAAACTCATCTCATGCAGGCCATCGGGCACCAGGTGCACCAGCAGCGGCCGCAGCTCAAGGTCGAATACATCACCGCCGAGCGCTTTACCAATGAGCTCATCACCGCGCTGCGCACCGAACGCATGATCACCTTCCGCGAGCGCTACCGCACGATTGATCTGCTGCTGATAGACGACATTCAATTCATCGCCAACAAAGAGCGCACCCAGGAAGAGTTTTTTCATACCTTCAATGCGCTGCATGGAGTGGAAAAACAGATCGTGGTTTCGAGCGACCGGCCGCCGCGCGAGCTGGTGCAACTCGAGGAACGGCTGCGCTCGCGCTTCGAATGGGGGCTGATCGCCGACCTGCAACCCCC
>JAJZKJ010000048.1 GCA_021804195.1 Acidobacteriota bacterium | reverse complement strand
GGCGACGTCAAATATCATCTCGGCGCCGAAGGCATTTACTGCGGCCAGGATCGCGAAATGCGGCTCTGGATGGCGCCCAACCCAAGCCATCTGGAAGCGGTGGATCCCATGCTGGAAGGCGCGGCGCGAGCGCGCCAGGAATTATTGGACGACGCGGCGGGCCGCCGCGTGCTGCCGGTGCTGATTCATGGCGATGCCGCCTTTGCCGGCCAGGGCGTGGTCGCGGAGACCCTGAACCTGTCGCAACTCGATGGCTATGCCGTGGGTGGCACCCTGCACATCATCGTCAACAACCGCATTGGCTTTACCACCGCCCCGGGCGCGGCCCGCTCCAGCCTGTATTGCACCGACGTGGCCCGCATGGTGCAGGCGCCCATCTTTCATGTCAATGGCGATGACCCCGAAGCGGTCGCGCGCGGCCTGCATCTGGCCTTCGACTATCGCAACGAATTCCACGGCGACGTCGTGGTGGATATCGTCTGCTACCGCCGTCACGGTCATAATGAAGGCGATGATCCCAGCCTGACCCTGCCGGTTCTTTATCGCAATATTGAAAATCACCCCACGCCCCGCGCCATTTATGCCGCACAACTGGAGCGCGAAAAAATTCTGGCGTCCGGGGAAGCGGATGCCATCTTAAAGGCCGAACGCGACAAACTTGACGCCAGTCCCGCCGCACCCCCGGCCTCTTCCGCGGCACCGCATACCGCCGGCTCAGCGGCCCCGCATGCTACGCCATCCGCGGCTCCGGTCACGGCCGTGCCGGCGGATCGTCTGCGCGAAATTGCCCGTGGCCTGGCTGCGACGCCTGAAGGCTTTGTCATTCATCCCAAACTGAAACCCTGGCTGGAAAAGCGCACCCGGGCGATGACCGATGCCCAAGCCGTGGACTGGGCCCTGGCCGAATCGCTGGCCTTTGGCAGTCTGCTCCTTGATGGAGTGCCCATCCGGTTGACCGGGCAGGACACCGCCCGCGGCACCTTCAGCCAGCGCCATCTCACTCTGGCCGACTACCATAGCGGTGACTTGTACACTCCGCTTGAGCACCTGCCCGGGCGCCGGGCCGATTTCGCTGTCCACGACAGCCTGCTTTCGGAAGAAGCCGCCCTTGGCTTTGAATATGGCTATTCCACCATTCATCCCACGGCTCTGGTTTTATGGGAAGCCCAGTTCGGCGACTTTGCCAATGGCGCTGAAGTCATGATTGACCAGTTTCTGGCCGCGGCTTATTCGAAATGGGGACGCACCAGCGGCATCACTTTACTCTTGCCCCACGGCTATGAAGGCCAGGGGCCGGAACATTCCAGCGCCCGGCCGGAGCGATTTTTACAACTCTGCGCGGAAAACAATCTGCGCATCGCCAATTGCACCACGTCGGCCCAGTATTTTCATCTTCTGCGCCGCCAGGGGCTCTCCGGCGCTTCCGCCCCTGAAACCCGCCGGCCGCTGGTGATCTTTACGCCTAAAAGTCTGTTGCGCTCAACTGCCGCGGCCAGTTCCCTTCCCGAATTCATTCAGTCGGGATTTGCGCCTGTGCTGCGTGAAACCGAAACGAGTGTTCTGGACGCCCATTGCCGCCGGATACTGCTGTGCAGCGGCAAAATCTACTACGAACTCGCCGCCCGGCGCCGGGAACACAACGATTCAACGGCCGCGATCGTGCGGGTTGAACTGCTCTATCCCTGGCCGCAGGCCAGCCTCAAATCCGCCCTGTCGGGATTTCCCCAGGATGCCGCATATCGCTGGGTTCAGGAAGAGCCTGAGAACATGGGCGCCTGGAATTATGTGGCCCAGCGCTGGCCGGCGCTGCACAAGGGTAATATTCAATATATCGGGCGAGCAGAAGCGGCCAGCCCCGCGACCGGCTCGCTCCGCCGCCATCAGAAAGAACAGCAGACTTTGCTCGACCGCGCATTCGCCGATTGAAGATTACGCAGCCAGGTTCTTGGACTGCCATTCATCCGTCCCTTTGACGGGAATGTGCCGGGGTAACGCCGCTTCCGCCTCGACTTGATCCGCGTTCACCCCTTCAGGCAGCGGCAGGGTGCGCTGAAAACCGCCGTAGAGGATTCGCCTTTGGGCTTCTTCATCCGAATTGAATTTTTCATCGCTCCCAGACATAGGCATCAAATTCGCGCAGGGTATCAAACCCAAATCTTTCATATAGCTGCACGGCGGCGGAATTTTCCGCGCTGACCGTCAGGGACCAGGCCTGGCAGCCGCTGCTGCACAATGCGGCGCGTGCTTGCAGCATAAGCCGCCGGCCCAGACCCTGCCGCCGGGTGCCAGGCCAGACGCAGAGTTGGGTGATATGGGTCACGTCGGGCATGACCCGGGAACATAAAATCAGGCCTCTCAGCCGGTCCGGCCCCATCGCCATCCAGGAAGCGTTGGTGTCAAAGAATCCGCAGCCCGGAAAGCGCACCAGATTATGCAAAAACCGCACGGCTCCGGCCCGGGTGCGGTAATGGTCATTAATAACGGCATCCACGCTGCCGGTATATGCTTCCACAATCAGTTGGGCGGCGGCATCCATGGCTTCGCCCGACCAGGGTACAAGCCCCTGGGCCGGGCTGTCAGCCGGCATGGCTTCGAGCGGCTGATACATGAATTTGCGCCGGTGAGCCGCAAAGCCGGCGGCGCGGAAGACCAGCTCCAGTTCGGCCGGCTGATACGGCATGATCTGCGCCTCAATCCGCCGCAGGCCGGGAGTGGATTGCAGGGTTTCCAGCATAGCCTCCAGCAAACGGTTCGAACGAGCCTCGGTCCTCATCTCGGGGCGAATATACAGATCTCCGATAATGCCTTTGCCGGAATCATAAATAAAAAAGCCGTAGCCCAGGGGTTCGCGTCCATTGCCGGTCAGTACATAGCCCGAGAGCAGACGGCTTTCCACATATTGCCGCACCAGGGTCAGAGTGCTGGCGTAATCCCAGCGCAGATCGCGGCGCCATTCCCGGGCCTGCTCGTTCCAGAGCGGATCGAGCTGACGCGAGCGAAAATGCCGCAGATCAATGATTTCCTCTGCCATGATCCTTGTTTTTGAAAATCTGACTCGATTTTAGAATGGAACAAATTGTACCGGGCTGGAGGACGGCAGGTTTTCCGTGTTTTCCGGAATCATGATCCAGCCTTCGGCCCGGGACGCGGCGGCCAGATCGCCGGAACCATGGTACGGAAGCAGTTCCATCAGGTCTTTGTCTCCATGCCTGACGCCACGCACGGGTAAAAACTGTGTCAGGTTGCTGGCCGAGCCGTGCCAGGAATTAGCCAGCCAACATTCCCGTCCGGGCCAATCCCCGGCGCGCTCGCCCTCCCCGGCCAGCCAGGCCAGCGCCGGCTGCACTAATAATCTGAAGCCCAGCATGGCGCTGATCGGATTCCCCGGCAACCCGAATGCCAGTCGGGGCGCATTGCCGTTGTTTCCCGGCAACATTGCCAATACCGCCGGCCGGCCGGGGCGAATTCTGACCGCGTCGAAAATGATCGTGGCTCCGATTTCGAGCAGAGCCTCTTCCACCAGATCAAAACGTCCGCGGGAAACTCCTCCGGTGATGAGGATCAGCGGCGCGCGGGCGGTATCACGCAGAGATTGCCGCAACTCCTTGATCTCATCGCGAATGATCGGCAGCCGCCAGGCCAATCCTCCGGACTGTTCCACCAGCACCGCCAGAGCCGGACCATTGGAATTGCGGATCTGGGTTAGCTGGGGATGGTCCCCGGCCTCGACAACTTCATTGCCGGTTGAGAGAATCGCGATCTGCGGCCGTTCCCGGACCGGAACCACGGCATAACCCAGTGCCGCCAGTAAAGCCACTCCCATCGCGGAAATCTTTTGGCCGGGCGCAAGAATGGCATCGCCGGCGCGGGCTTCACTGCCCCGCGGCGCAATATTCTCGCCGGAGCTGATCGGCCGTCTGGGGATGATGCCCTCAGCCTGCGCCTCGGCATGCTCCAGCATCAAAACCGCGTTCGCGCCCTCGGGAATGGCCGCACCGGTCATGATTTCGACCGAAGCACCAGGGGGTAACTGTGTGGCCTCCTGACCGGCCGCCACCAACCCGCGCACGGGCAGCGATTGCCCCGGACGCACTTCAGAAGCGCGCACGGCGTAGCCGTCGCGCAGGGAACGATCAAACGGTGGCTGGTCACGGTCGGCGTATATGGGCGCGGCCAGATAGCGGCCCGCGGCCGCGGCCAGGGGCACGGATTCTGCTTTTACCGGTTCGGGAAGTTCCCGGCAGACCGCGCGTACGCGCTCGCGGGCTTCGCTCAAACTGCATTCAAGCTGCGGCGCGCGCGGCACGGGATGGAAAAAAATCGGAGAGATTTGGTGGAGCTGGCGGGAGTCGAACCCGCGACCTCTTCAATGCCATTGAAGCGCGCTCCCAACTGCGCCACAGCCCCACGAAGACCGGACTTCTTTATTTTCCGTCATCTGAGCCATGCATGCAAGCTCAACTCTATGCCAATTCGCTTACGCAACCTGCCGCCGGTTTCAAGCGAACAGCCTTTTCGGGCGCAGCCGCATTTCTTCCGCCATGCCATCCTGTGATGCACATCACCCAGTGCTGTAACTCCAGTAAATGACACCTGGACCCCATTTGCCCGCTAAATAATATGGCGGCGCGCCATGCCCACCGAGGCATCTGGATGACTTTGGCAACACAAGTGCATGATCATTATCAAGTCTGTTTGGACCATGGCTGGACCCCTGCGGTGACCATGGACGGATCAGGCAGGGACGCCGGCCAGCGGCTGTAAAGGGGATTCTATGGTGCAAAAACCTATCACCCGGGCAACAGAGCGCACGCAGATAACGAGCGCTGCTGCTACCAGGGCAGCCGGCCATTCAACCATTCCGCGCTGCGACGGTTGCGCCAGCGCCGACACCTGCTTTCTCGGCCATTTCGAGAAAGCGGAGCTGACCAAATTGCTGGAGATTCGCCAGACCGCCTGGTATCCGCGCGGCGTGGTGCTGTTTTTTGAAGGTGAGCCGGCGCGCGGCATCTATGTGATCTGCTCGGGAGAAATCAAGACCTTCGCCCATTCCGCGCAAGGCGCCACGGTGATTTTACGCCGTGTCGGCCGGGGCGAGGTGTTGGGCATCAGCAGTTCGCTCAGCGGCAGCCCCTATCCGGTCAGCGCGGAAACCCTGCTGCCCTGCCAGATCAGCTTCATCCCGCGCGCGCAGTTTCTGGCGTTTTTAGCCGACCATCCCAACAACTACCGGACCATTATCGAGGCTCTCGCCCTGCAGTTGCAGCGATCCTGGGAACACACCCGCATATTGACGTTGCATCGTCATGTCGGCGCCCGCTTAGCCGAACTGCTGCTTTCCCACGCCCTGGAACACGGCCAGGACAACCCTCAGGGCACGCTGGTCAATCTTCCGCTGACTCAGCAGGACATTGCCGATAGCATTGGCACCTCGCGCGAAACCGTCAGCCGGATTCTGTCTGATCTGCGCAGGCAAGGCATCCTGCGGCGGCGAGGCAACGGCTTTCTATTGATTAAACCGCGCGCATTGCAAATGCTGAAAGACGCCTAAGCACGGCCGCTCTTTTTAACTCAAATAAAATACGGCTGCAGCTCCTGGCCGTTGGGTGAAAGCCCGCAGCCCGCGTCAAAAAACCCTTGTCTCCGCCGCCTCGAGGTGCGTCATTTCCCGCCTGCCGGCTTAAATGTCCGGAGGAAGCGGATGACCGCCCGAAGCTGCGCCGGCGTCAGCACCCCTTCCCAGGCCGGCATGGGCGGATAGCCTTTTTTAATAAAAGCGGCCAGCTTGGCATCAGGCTTTTTTTGCACCACCCGGCGGTGCAGGTTGGCTTTGGGGCCGAGATAGCTCTGCCCGGTGCCGTCCGCCTTATGACAGACTGCGCATCGGGACATGAATACTTTTCGGCCGAGGCGAATCTGAGCGCTATCGGCGCCTGTAGTCCTCGCCGGAAGCATGGGGGCGAGCCACAGGCACAGCATCAGTAGAGTTGAGACAGTGATCAGGAATCCTAACCGTTTGGGAAAATGAGCATTCATAAATCGTGGCCCTCCTGAGCTTGATCCCGCTCCGTTTCCGGAGCGGAACATCAATGCAGATTCAGACTTATTTGCTTGTCACCATGCAGTTCAATGATTCGGGTTTCCGCCGGGTTGCCGGGATGCCATACCACCAGTTGATAGCGGCCGGGCGGCGCCAGCGGAAGCCGGTAATAACCTTGTGCGTTGGTCACGTTACAGTAGGAGCTTGGCGCCACCAAGATGTAGCCCCGCTCGCCGTTCTGGCCGGCGATGCGCACCGGATAAATGCCCAGGCTGGGAAAGCGGCGAACCAGGGTTGCGTTTGGCCGCAGTATGCCCAGCGATTCATTCCGCCAGCCGCGCGCCCGGCGCGCGGCCGCGCCCCGCGGCGGCAGCTCGGTGCCCGCATCCAGTTGCGGCAGTTGTTTGACGTAGTGCACAATGCGCCGCAGTTCGGCGTAGCTGAGCACGCGATGCCAGCGCGGCATGCCGCTGCCGGCAATGCCGTGCCATACGATTTGCGCCAGTTGGGATTCGCTCCTGGCCTGAATCGCCGGCGCGGTCAGATTCAAGGCATGCGGCCTCATACTGGAGCCGACCGGGGTCATCGCCTCGCCATTGGCGCCATGACAGATGGCGCAGTGTCCCTCGAACAGCCGCTGCCCGCGCAGCCGCAACAGTTGAAGCGAAACATTGATGGTTCCCTGGTTCTCAAATACCACCTTCGCACCGGCCGGCACCACCCGCAGGGCGGGTTGAAAGTGGTTCCAGACGACCCGTATCAGATATGAATCCTGGCTGCCCGGCAGAGCCGCCGTCGGCCGCTCCGGCAGCAAATACACCGCCGCCGGGAGCGCCGCCGGCGCCAGCAGCACGCCCGGCAGGCGGGTCGTTGCGGGCGGAGGAATCCGGATTCGGCCGGTAAGCCGGACCTGCGCCGGCAGTCCGGCGCTCAAAATTCCCAGCAGCAGCATACCTGGCCCCAACTGACGAGTCCGCATCGTTATCCTTTCTGACGGAACTGTCTGCATATACCTATCCGAGCATGCGGGCGCAGATGAGTCTTTGATGCCGGTTATACCCGCCTATGACGCCGCTCACACCAGTATTTGCGCACCCCATGCTGAGATATATTACAAATCATTGGCTCATCACGGCACGCCGGATATGGTGAATATGCGGCGGGTAAAAGCCGCCGCGGCGAGCAATGCAGGCTTGGATCGGGCAAGAAGTTTTGGTAAGTCACGTGCAAGAAGCAAGGCGGTGATGGAATGAAGATATCCACTGGCTTCGCGCTTCGACTTGTCTTCTCAACCCTGGTATCACTTTCATCCTTCGTCTTCGCGCAAACCACGCCGGGCGTTCATCATGCCGCCTCGGTGGCTTGGCGCCATCCGGCGGCGATTCCCGCCTTCGAATCGGCCAGCATCCGCGATTGCAAGTCTTGTCATAAGGCCGAGGTGGTGGAGTTTCTTAAGACCCCGCACGCGCGGCTGCGCGCGCCCAATGGCAAGCCTCTGATGAGCTGCGAAACCTGTCATGGCCCCGGCCGCGCCCATGCGCGGGCGGAGCGGGCGGCCCATGGCGACGATGCCAAAACGGCGGCGGCGAACCGGCTCATTTTCGGCTTTCATGCCTCGCCGCGCGAGAACGCGGAGCATTGTCTTTACTGTCACGCCAGCGGCCCTCGCCAGGCGGGATTTGAACACTCGACCCATCTGCTCAACGGCGTCGATTGCTCCGGGTGCCACACCTCGCATCTGACCGATGACATTGTGCCGATCCATGCTGCGCCGCAGCCGGCATTGGCCATGCTGTATGACGTTCCGCAGCGGCCGGAAGAGCTCACCTGGCTGCGCGATGGAATGCTGAAACAGCCCGAGCCGGTTCTGTGCTACACCTGTCACGGCGATGTGCGCGCGCAATTTGCCTTGCCTGTGCATCATCGCGTGCCTGAGGGATTGCTGAGTTGTTCCAGCTGCCATAACCCTCATAGCAGAGTCCCACATGGCCTTTTTAACGCGCGCATCGGTCAGGCCGGATGCCTTAAATGCCATCCCGGCAAACGCGGCCCCTTTGTCTATGAACATCCAGCCTCGTTCGTCACCGGCTGTCTGGCCTGTCACACACCTCACGGCAGCGTCAATCGGCTGCTATTGAAACGGCGTGATACCCGGACCCTGTGCCTGGAATGTCACCTTGCCCCGCATGCCGACAACGTGCCGCATGGGCGGCTCGGTTTCCAGACGCGGGGAGATTGCGTGCGCTGCCACGTGGCCGTGCACGGCTCGAATACCGATCCGTACTTGTTGAAGTGAACCGGGTGCGGAGCGGCCAACCAACCGCTCCGCATCCAGAAGGGGAGGAAACTCATGCTGGCACGGGCGAGAGTGATTGGGCTGCTTCTGTCGGCGCTCTTCTGGTGTGTAGCCACGGCTCCGGCCCAGCAGGCGCCGGAAATCGGAACGGGATGGAGTGATTTTGCCGTCCAGGGAGATTTTGGATCCTCGGTGCGCTTCCTCGATACCCACGGTAACGGTGAAGTATTCCGCAGCTTGCTCGATTTGCGGAAGGGGCTTGGGTTATCCGATTTCGATTTGTTCGGCAGAAGCCGCACGGGAAATAATCCCTGGGCGGATCAATTTTCTTTCACCCTGAGCGGCATCGGGAACGATCCATTCCCGACTGGTCAGCTCACCGTTCACAAGACGGGTGTTTACGACCTGCGGGTGAACTTTCGCCAGAGTTATTTCACCTGGGGCGAGGACGATATGGCGGCCATCGCCGGCGGCTTTCATGGGCTCACGCCCAATCATGCCTATTCCACCGTGCGCAAGGTGGGCCACGTCGATCTTGCGGTCCATCTGACGCGGCGTCTGCGCCTGCGGTTTCTCTATGACAGCAGCCTGAGAAGCGGCTGGGATGAAACCACGCGCTCGCTGGATTTCTATGGAGCGCCGGGTTCGTGGGGATTCTATGCGCGTGGCAATCCATTTCTCATGTCGGCCCCCATCGATGAATCCGACCAGCGTATCCGGGCTGGAATCGAAGATTCCTATCATAGCTGGAATGTCCGCGTCATGCTGGGGTTTGATCGCTATGAAGAAGCGATCAATGGGATGAACTTGCAGTCGCCGGAACTGTCGATCAACGTGGACGATCCGACGACGCGCAATCAACCGCTCTCGCATGCTTCCTGGGTCGAAGCGATTCAACGGAGTTCGCCCTTGCTCGAAACGTCCTATTCCGGCGATCTGTTTCCGGAACTGCGCTGGCACGGATCCTATATGGCCTATCACTACACCGGCCCGGCGGCGCTCGACATGGAATTCAATGGCTTGGCGTCTGTCCTGCCCTCCGGCGCGAATCCGCAGCCCTATAGCGTCGCGCTTTCGTCACGGGCCCATCTCAGTTCGCCGGAGCAGATCGCCACGCAGGGCCTGGATTGGCAACTGCTGCCGTGGGCGGCGTTTCTCGCTGACTACCGCTATAGCCGCATCGACACGACGGCGGTCGCGGCAGAAACCTCGCTGTTCGACACCACCACCCCGTATTCCGATACGCAAACCAATGAATGGCGCATGGGCCAGCAGCAACTCGATCTGAGCCTGTTGCTCAACCCATGGCCATCGGTTCAGATCCGCCCGGGCGTGCGGCTGATGAAGGATGATATCGAATTTTTAAGCCAGGGAGTCGCGGATCCGACCCTGACGCACCGGATCAAAACGGCATGGCCGATTCTTGGCCTGGATTATCACCCGGCTTCCTGGCTGGCGATTCATGGTGTGGTGCAGACCATGACTGTCGGCACGCCCTACACCGCGCTGAACCCGCACACCGATGAAAGTACCTATTGGACG
>JAJZKJ010000047.1 GCA_021804195.1 Acidobacteriota bacterium | reverse complement strand
TTACCAATCCTTTCATAATGTCATTGTAATGGATCGCGCCAAGAAGATGATCCTGCTTGTCGACGACCGGGATCATGCGTAAATGATATTTGGCGAATATCTCCACGAGATCATCGCGGGTGTCGTCGGCTTCGGCGCAAACCACGGGAGAGGTCATGATCTCGCCGAGGGTTTTGCCATCGGCGGCCAGCACGAGTTCCCGCAGATCGACAACGCCCAGAAGAATTTTGTCGGCGGAGTTGACGACGTAGATGTAAGAAATGGCGTCGTGGGCCTTGCCGGAGTTGCGGATGGTCGCGAGGACTTCGGCGACCCTGCCGTCGCGGGGCTGCGCCACGTAATCGGACCCCATTAAAGACTCGGCAATGGTCTCGCGCTCGGTCAGCAGGGTTTTGACGCGATCCAATTGCTGGGCCGGCAGCAGATTCATCATTTTGGTGGTCTCGTCGTGGGGCAGGACCGAAAGCAGATCGACAAGCTGGGGGATGGACATTTCCGAGAGAATATTGCGGGCGCGTTCCTGGCGCAAATCGGCGATCAACTGGCGCTGGGTCCGGGGTTCCGCTTCGACGAGGGCCTCCGCGGCCGCCTGCGGCCCCAGGGCCAGGAAGAACGCCTCCTGTTCTTTCCCCGTGAGCTCTTCGAGCGTGTCGGCAAGGTCCTCCGGCGGCAATTCCCGGGTCTGCTTGCGGGTGATGGACAGGGAAACGGCGTCTTTGGCGACGGCGTCCTCGAGAGAGAGAGGTTGGACATATTTCCAATTTATGAATTGATCGGGCCGGCCCAGGAAACGATACAGCCGCCATTTGCGGAGAAAACCATTGAAAGACAGGTCCACGTGCACCAGGATCATGCGCCCCTGCGAAGCCAGCAGATGAACGTCGTTGACCACTTCGGTGCGGCGGCCATCCATGTCGAGAATGGTTTTGCCCATCAGGTGCTGGTCCAGCAGAATCCAGCCGGGTTGGTCCACAAAGGGAGGAAAGGTCCCCGTGGTCTTCCGCGCGGAGGGGGCGGATGGATCGGGTGGGTTTACAAAAATAAAATCTTCTTCAATGCGGGCGATCTTGCCCCAGGGGATGAACTCGGAGGGTTTGCCCCAGCCGTGGTCAATGAGAATTCCCACCGCCTCGGGGTAAGGTTCGGCGACTTTGAAGGCCAGATCACAGACTTTGCCGATGCGGTTCTTAATATTGCCGATACCGATCGGTCTGCCGCGGAGCTCGGAGAAAAAAAAGACCTGGTAGTCCCGGCCTCCCGGCGCGGGACGCGCCGCCGGCGGACCGGGAGAAGAAGATAGGTTGAGTGCGTTCATACCGTTATGATAAATGCAAAAAGCGGCCCACGCGATACCAGAAACGCGGTTCCATCACATGAGGGAAAAGCTGCGTGACGCCATAGACGGAGGAAACCAGTACGACGAAAACGGCAATCGACCAGTTGGCGATGTTTTGCCAGCGGGTATTGACGTATTGGCCCATGACCTCTTTGTCGTTGAGGATCAGAATAAGGAAAAACAAGGCGGCGGGCAGAAGAGTCACCGCCACAACCTGGACAAAGATGGTGATGGCGTTCTGAATATGGACGCTGGCGATCAGACAAACCGCGCCGGCGGAAAGGAGCATCAGTACATAGGCGATATAGAACCAGGGCGCTTCCCGGATGGACTTGTTGAGGGAGTGCGCCCAACCGAAAACTTCGCCGAGAGCCCAACTCGTCGCCAGCGAGATACACAGAGCGCCGAGCAGACCGGCGTCAAACAGGCCGATGGCGAAAAGCACCTTGGCCCATTGGCCCCAGTGGGAGCCATGCGGCATGACCAGAGGCATCGCCTGGGCGGTTTTGGCCGCCGAGTCCATATCCCGCCAGCTTGTAAAGTGGGGATCGACCTGCTTCCAGGGCGCTCCGGCTACGTGGGGATTGAAATAAAACAGGGCCGCCGTGGTGACAATAATAAAGGCGGCCACCAGGCACGTGAACAAAGAGCCGGCGAACGTGTCGATTTTCCCCATCTTGATATCATGGACATCCATGCCTTTGTCGACCACGGCGGATTGCTGGAAAAAAATCTGCCAGGGGGTGATGGTGGTGCCGATGTTGGCCATGATGAGGGTAAGCATCGCGGCGGGCGGGAGGATGCCGCTGAACCGGGGATCGAAGAACCCCTTGCCTACGGCGGTCCAGCCCGCTTTGACGTTGCCGGTCCGCATGGCCCAGATCGCGGCGGGAATGTAGACGAGGTTAAACAGGCAAAAAAACAGCGTGATTTTTTCAAAGGTCCAGTACCTTCCCGTGATCACAATCATCAGAAGCAAACCCGTCACGGCCAGAACGGTGATCCACGTGGGAATATGGAACAGACTCATGGCCTGGGTCATTCCAATGTATTCGGTAACCAGGGTAAGCCAGTTGACCACCACCAGATCGAAAATGGAAAAACAGCCCCAAACCGGGCCAAAGGAATCGAAAATCGCTTCGGCGTGACCGCGTTTGGTTACGGCGCCGAGGCGGACGGTCATCTCCTGGACATAAAAAGCCATCGGCACCAGGATGATGAAAGCCCACAGAAGATTGAAACCGGTCTTGGCGCCGGTCTGCGCATAGGTGGAAATACCGCCGGCGTCGTTGTCGGCGATCATCGTGATGATGCCGGGACCGATGACGGCCAATAGGATCAGGAGGCGGCGCTGCAATCGCCCCAAACGATGAATGCCCTTGTTGATCCAGAACATCGCGCACCTGTTTTGCCGGCGAATCGGCGTATGGCTCATGAGTTCCACGGGGAAAACGAACCGCGGCGCCGAAGCGGAGATTATACGATGGGCATCAATGGTGTCACGATAAGATATCGAGAACTGGCCGATAAACCGCAAACCGCATACAATATATTTCCAAACCCCCGCGTATGAAGAAAGGGCGGCGATGAAACCGGAAGATACGATTGTTCTTGAACCTCCCAGGCTTACCCCGTCGGAAAATGTATTTCTGCCGGCTGTACTGGCGGGCCTGGGCACCACCATCACCCATCTTTTCCAATCGGTCGGCGGCCGGACGCGTACGCTGCAATATCCGGAAGAGCGGCGCGAAGATCGTCCCGTGCTGGAACAGGGAATGGATGTCCGGCGTTATCGCGGTGTTCATCGGCTCAATCGCGACGCGCAAGGTCGGGTCAAATGCGTAGCCTGCTACATGTGCGCCACGGCCTGTCCGGCTCATTGCATCCACATTGTCGGGGACGCCGCTCCGGACTCTTGGTCGGACCGCGAGAAATATCCGATCAAGTTCGATATTGACGAGCTTCGCTGCATTTATTGCGGGATGTGCGAGGAGGCCTGCCCGGTCGACGCCATCGAGCTGACCTACGAATACGACCTGGTCGGGCTTACCCGGCAAGAGATGATCTTTGACAAGCAAAAGCTGCTGGCGATTTATGACCAGACCAAAGAACGCCGGCCCATGTGATGTCTGTTGCTTGCCGCCAATCATCATGTAGGACCGACCTTCCCATCGACCAATCGTGACCGCCTGGAAGGGGCGAGCGGCCGCCGGCGACAGCGCCCGGCCGTACCCAACCTGATACACTGCTTGTGTTGGATGTGATACCCAACGCGGGAAAATTGGCCGGGCGGAATCATCGTTGAGCGAAGCGATCCCGCCCCTCCCGACTTGGGCTGAACACTATTTGGGATCACCATCGGGATAAAAATCGGACCTGGTCGCTGAGACTTGTTGTGTTGGATTTTGGGGTGGCGGTGATAAACCGCCGCGTTGGGGATGTGGTTTAAGAAAAAAAGTTTGCGGCGCCAGGCTGTGGCGGAAGAAACACTGCCGACCAAGAGTGTTCTGGGACGCCTGGGAAAGCGGGGGCGGCATTTTCTGCTGGGGACGATCGTTTTTTTTGCGGCGGTTCTGGTCATCGGCCTGTTTCCGATGAGTTCCGGGCAGTGGCCGCTCTGGCTGGAATCGGAACGGATTCTGGGCGCCGGCTTACTAGCGGCGATGCTCACAACCATCGGCGTTTTGCTGATAGGCTCTCGGCGGCGCCCGGAAAGCTATTGCGAACAGGGCGGGACCGGGCGGGACTGCCCCCACCCCTGGGTTCCTCCCCTGTTGGTGCTGATAACCCTTGCCGTGGCCAAGGCCGTAGTTGTCGCGGGTCTTGGGCCATGGATTTATCTCCTGGGTCTTGGGCCGATGTTCCTGATCGCCATCATATTGACCATTGCCTACGATCAGCGTTTCGCGGCTTCTTTGGCCGCCCTGAGCGCCATGCTGCTGACCATAACCATCGGCCAAACGATGGGCTTCTTACTGACCGCCTTTGCCGGCGCGGCGGTGCTGGTATTTGCATTGCGACAGATCCGCACCCGTCCGCAACTGATGCGTGCGGGACTGTTCGCCGCCGCCGCCGCCGCCGTGACCATCGTGGGATATGGGCTGCTTGGCGGACCCCTGCCGCACACCGCTCCGACGACTTTGCCGTGGGCCGGCAGTTCCTTCGATCCGCCGGCGCTTTTTCGCAACGCCGCGCTGGCGGGCGGCGCCGCGCTGGCGGCCATCTTCGCCACACTGGGGATCCTGCCACTGATTGAAAATATCTTCGGCGATCCCACCGCCATGACCCTGCTGGAGCTTTCCGATACGAACCGGCCGCTGCTGCGTCGCCTGGCGATGGAAGCGCCGGGCACGTTCAACCATTCGTTGATCTTGGGAACACTCGCGGAAGCGGCGGCGCACGACATCGGCGCCAATGCGCTCTTATGCCGCGTGGGCGCGTACTATCATGACATCGGAAAATTGCTCAAACCGACCTATTTCATCGAGAATGCGGCGGGCCGGGCCAACCGCCACGAGAACCTCTCTCCCGCGATGAGCCTGTTGATCGTGCTTGGACACGTCAAAGACGGACTGGAACTGGCGCGCGAATATCATCTGCCGGCCGCCGTCCGCAAATGTATTCCCGAACACCACGGCACCACGGTGGTCGAATGCTTCTTCCATGCGGCGCGGGAAAAGCAGGCCGACAGCGCCGATCCCGGCACGCCGGTTCGCGACAGCGAATTCCGCTACCCCGGCCCCAAACCGCGCTCGCGTGAAACCGCTATTTTAATGATATGCGACGGCGCCGAGAGCAGCGTGCGCGCACTGGGCGATCCCACCGCCGCCCGAATCGAAGGGGCGGTACACCAGTTGATTATGAAGCGCCTGCTGGACGGCCAGTTTGATGAATGTAATCTGGCGATGGGAGATCTCGAGCGGATCGAACAATGCCTGGTTCGCACGCTCGCGGGCGTCTACCATACACGGACGGCGTACCCCGCCGCTGCGCCAATATCCAAGCCGGCGTGAGATGAGACAGGTTCTATGGCGATTCGCATCACCATTCGACGGCGCGGATGCGCCGCCGTGCGAGAGACCCGCTGGTTCCGGCGGAAACTCACCGCCGCCGCGAACGCAATGAACGTGCACGCGGGAACATGGGCCATCCTTCTGCTTGATGATCGGCGCATGGACCAGTTGCACCGGCGAACCATGAATATTCCCGGTACCACTGATGTGCTCACATTCGACCATCGCCACAGCGCCGCGCGCACCGCCGCCGGCCGTCCCGGTGCGCCGCGCTCGCCGCTGGCTCTGCAAACCGTTGTTTGCGTGGAGGAAGCGCGGCGGCAGGCGAAAGAACGCGGCCACCCCATGCGCCATGAACTGCTTTTATATATGGTCCACAGTCTTCTGCACGTAACCGGCTACGATGATAGCGCCCCGACGGCGGCGCGGCGCATGCATCGGAAGGAAGATGACATTCTCCGACGGCTGGGGGTGGGACCGGTGTTTTACCGCCGGCGGCGTAAGAGTGGACGTCCCAATCCCGATGGCCACCGGTCCGCCAGCGGGCGCACACGGGCCGAGCGGGACGATCGTTCGCCCGGGCGGCGCACGCCGACAGGAACGAGGAAAGAAAAACCGGAGGTTTCAGCCCCGCGCGTGTGTGAGAAGAAATCGCGGCACTCGCCATCTTCTCATACAGACTCAGAGAGGCGCTTATGACATACTGGCCGACATGGTTGATTATTCTGGCCCTGGCAGGCACCCTTATCGCTTCCACCCTCGCTTACACGCTGCGCATCATGTCGCGCGTCACCCTGGAGAAGGAGTTGGCTAAGCGCTCCCGCCAGGGGCGGCTCGAAGAGTTGGTGACGCACCAGGATGATCTGGCCCTGGCGTTCTCCATCGTCCGCATCGCCTGCAACATCGGCGTGGTGGCGTTGTGTATTTACGCCTTGCGGACCCATCCCCGGACCGCCGGGCCGCTGGAGACGTCGGCGATTTTCATCGGTTCGGTTCTTCTGGCCGGCGCGTTGTTGCTGGTGTTTTCCGTGGCCCTCGCCCACGCCTGGGCGCGATACGCCGGCGAGGCGCTGGTTGCCGCGCTCGCGCCGGCGCTGCGGCCGATCTACCGCCTGCTATATCCGCTGGTTCTGTTTCTGAAGCTTTTCGATGGGTTGGTGGGTCGCCTGGCCGGCGTCACACCCCAGGCGCACGCCCGCGAGGAAGCCGTGGAAACCAGGGAGGAAATCCTCGCCGCGGTCTCCGAAGGAAGCGCCCAGGGCGCCGTGGATGAGGAACAGAAAAAGATGATTGAGGGGATTATCAGCTTCCGGGACCTTCAGGTCGGACAAATCATGATGCCCCGCACCGACATGATCACCGTGAGCGTGCACGCCCCGCTGGAGGAAATCCGCGAGAAAATTCTTCGCGACGGACTTTCGCGCTTGCCCGTGCACGATGGCAACCTGGATAACATTCTGGGCATTCTTTACGCCAAGGACCTGTTGGGACTGCTTGGCGCCGCGGACCCGCCGCCGACTCTGAATATCCGGACACTGATGCGCCCGCCCTTGTTTGTTCCCCATTCCAAGCCGCTGCGCGACCTGCTGCGCCAGTTCCGGATGCAACGCGTCCACATGGCCATTGTACTCGACGAGTTCGGCGGTACCGCCGGTCTGGTCACCAGCGAAGACATCCTGGAGGAAATTGTCGGCGAGATCACCGACGAATATGAAAAGGCGCCACCCAGCCAGATTTATCGCCTCAACGAGACCATCGTTGAAGTGGATGGCCGTACCAATATCACCGACCTCAACCGCGAGTTGGACCTGGACTTGCCCGAAAGTCAGGATTACCAGACCATCGGCGGGCTGGTCGTGAGCCATCTGGGCACAATCCCGAACAAGGGCGAGAGCCTGACCATGGGCGCGCTGCGCATCACGGTGACGGAAAGCGATCCGCGGCGAATCCGCAGACTCCAGATTCTGCTTCCGGAATCCCAAGAGTTATCGGACCCCGGCGTTTCGCCGCAATCCAAAAGTTGATTCGACTCATAGCGCGTGATACGAAAAGTGTGACCCGCCGGGACTGCGGGGCGATGCATTATTGGGACCGGTGGATGCTTCCGGGATTAAGCGCGATCAAAAATTCGCGCGGATTTTCTCTTATTTTCTGGGCGGCCGCGCGGCTTGCTGGGTTTCCACGGTTCATCGGTGCATTCAATGAAATAAGAAATCCGTATGGATTTACTTCTCCAACCGGCTCTTCCGGCGATACAATCATTGTGTGAAAAAATGATTTCGCATATTTTATTCCGTGAACGGTTCCATAGGAAAAATACAATCCAAAGGGTAAATGAACGATGGACACTCGACCCCGCAATGACGGTGCGCTTTGGACGCGGGACCAGCTTGTTCTGGCATTTGAGTTGTATTGTCGTATTCCCTTCCAACGTACTAAAGCGACCGATGGCCGCGTCAGAGAACTTGCTGCATTGATTGGGCGGACCCCAGCCTCTGTGGCTCGGAAGCTCGGCAATTTAGGAGCCTTTGATCCCCAACTTACCCAACACAACATCTCTGGATTAGCCCACGGCAGCAAACTCGACAAGACCGTTTGGGATGAATTCCACCAAGATTGGGCCGCCTTAGCCACAACAGCCCAAGAGATCAAGAAAATCCTCGGAGCCGGTACCGGAGCTTACGCGGCCGGTATGGCACCGCATATCCAGCCGCAGGGGCCATCGGAACAACTGCGGACAGCCAAGCAACGCCTGCATCAAGCATTTTTTCGGGACGCCGTTCTGAGTAGCTATAACAACAGGTGCTGTATTACCGGGATGTCCGTCGTTGAATGTTTGGTTGCCAGCCACATCATTCCGTGGAGTGTGGATGAACACCGCCGGGCTGACCCGCGAAACGGCGTTTGTATATCGGGCACCTTTGATCGCCTATTTGATGCCGGGTTAATCACCATTCAGGATGACCTGACGCTACGCATTAGCGGCCGATTTCAGAAACTAAAGGACAAGTACGTCATAGAACAAATCGTCGCTCGCGATGGCCAGAAGATTATTCCGCCAGCGCGGTTCTTCCCCGATCCAGTTGGCCTTCGGTGGCACCGTGAACACAAGTTTAAACCGTTATGAACGCCAATTTTAAAAGAATACTATTATATATTACTAAAGACATGTATCTGGGCGGTGACGAAATGCCAAGTAATTCTAGGCGCAAACGCAGAAACAGAGCATCGTGCAGGCACTGGTCAGCCGGACTCTTCGCGAACGAGGGTGGTATGTACTTCGACTTTGGGGACACGAGTTTTCAAAGAAGAACGAGGTCAGGTTGCTTGAGCGGATACGGCGCGCGATGCAAAGAGCGAACATGGTGTCATGTCGCACGCCCCCAAAACCTGGCGCGCCGGCAGGATTCGCGAAATAATAACTTCATTAAATAGAGGTACTTGGACAATACGGATTGCATGCCGGCGCGATCCCGCGCTGCCCCGGCGACTGGCCGGCGACGGTCCAAGCCGCTAATCTTCCAGAGATCCGCTGGTCGGGCACCATACAGGGAATGTTAGAAAAATCGGCGCGCCACGATGACTCAAACACCAACCACAATTGCCGCGGCGCCCGCCGGGAACGGCCGCGCCCGGGGCGTCGTGCTTATTGCGATTTTGTCTCTGGCCCTGGCGGCGCTCACTCTGATCACCGGCGCGTTGCTGCTGCTGGCTCCCACGGCCTGGCCGCTCCGCTTGAGCATGTACTGGCTGGACCGGCTCGGATTTATTCCGCATTCCCGTACCGGAGCGCTTCCGGCGACATGGATTTTATTCTCCGCCCTGATGGTCTACACCCTGATATTTATTCTCGAGGGCGTCGGCATGCTGCTGGGAAAAGCCTGGGCGGAATACCTGGTTCTGGTGGAACTCGCGCTGCTGCTCCCACCGGAAATTGATGAAAACTTTCATCAGACCGACTGGTTGCGCCTCGCAATACTCGGATTCAACTTGTTTATCTTCATGTATCTGGCCTATCGCCGCATACGGTCGCTGCCGGCGCGACGATGCCGCACCGGTGCTGATCCGTAAAAAACAGGCTCCGTTGAATCCTCCCGCCGAGCAAAGTTCGACCCGCCGCGACGAGTACTCCGGGCACAGTTAAAGCGAACATTTCACCGCCAAGACGCCAAGAATGTATTTGTAAACAAAATTGTCGCAAAAATCACGTAACCGTTCACGCCCCGGGTGTTTTTCGCGTACATCCCGTCGGCGTGGATTTTTCCGGTGTGCCGGGACCGCCAATCACCGCGCCGCCCCAGTTATGCAGTTGCGTGGTAGAATCCCGCGGCCGTTTTCCGCGCCGCCGTGAACGGTTTATTTTTATTGGTGACACGGTCAGCAGGCTGACCCGTTAAACACCGTTTTCCTTGCGGTTACGGACGGCCGTGGATTTCCATCCACGGCTGCGGGGGGGCGACCATGGGGCAGCCGCGAGGATCGCAATCCCGCGGCCGTTTCCCGCGCCGCCGTGAACGGTTACAAGAATATTTTGTTTTTTTCTT
>JAJZKJ010000046.1 GCA_021804195.1 Acidobacteriota bacterium | reverse complement strand
CGACCTTCTGGAAAAGATTCAAAACGCCAAGCGACCGCTGCTGATTGTCGCTGAAGATATAGAAGCCGAGGCGCTGGCCACCCTGGTGGTCAATCGGCTCCGCGGCATATTGAGCGTGGCGGCGGTGAAGGCCCCCGGCTATGGCGATCGCCGCAGGTCCATGCTGGAGGACATCGCTATCCTCACCGGTGGCCGCGCCATCATGAAGGACCTGGGCGTCGAGCTGGATAAAGTGAACGTGCAGGACCTGGGCCAGGCTCGCAAGATTGAAATTGATAATGACAACACCACCATCATTGAGGGTGCCGGGCAGAGCAAGGCCATCCGGGCTCGCATTGAACAGATTCGCAAGGAAATCACGTTGACCACATCGGATTACGATCGGGAGAAACTTCAGGAACGGCTGGCCAAGTTGGCCGGGGGCGTGGCGCAGATCAATGTCGGCGCCGCCACGGAATCGGAAATGAAGGAGAAGAAAGCGCGCGTGGAAGACGCCCTGCACGCCACCCGCGCTGCGGTAGAAGAGGGCATTCTGCCGGGTGGCGGAGTGGCCCTGTTGCGCAGCATCAGCAAGCTGGACGACCTCAAGACCGAGAGCCACGATGAAGCCACCGGGGTGAACATTGTCCGGCGGGCCTTGCAGGAGCCTACCCGCTGCATCGCCGAGAATGCCGGTGAAGATGGCGCGGTTGTGGTCAAGAAAATTATTTCTGGTAAAGGCAACTTCGGCCTAAACGCTCTGACGCTGGATTTTGAGCAGGACATGATCAAGGCCGGGGTTATCACGCCGACCAAGGTTGAACGAAGCGCGCTGCAGAATGCCGCCAGTGTCGCCACACTCCTGTTGACCACGGACGCCATTATTGTCGAAAAGCCCAAACCCAAGGATGCTGGTCCGGGCGGACCTGGCGGCATGGGCGGCATGGGCGGCATGGGTGGTATGGGTGGTATGGGTGGTATGGGTGGTATGGGTGGTATGGGCGGAGGCATGGATATGATGTAAGTCGCGGTTGCCGGAGGCAATCAGCTACTTTCACAAGTAATGGATCATGATGAATAAGGAGATACGAATATGAAAATTAATCCCTTGGAAGACCGTTTGGTCGTCAAACCCGCAGAAGCGGAAAGCAAAACTCCCACCGGCATTGTTCTGCCCGAGACGGCCAAGGAAAAACCCACCCGCGGCACGGTGATCAACATCGGTCCCGGGAAAATGCTCGAAAGCGGTAAACGAGCGCCGCTTCCCGTGCACGTAGGCGATGAAGTGTATTACGGAAAATACGCCGGTACGGAAATCAAGGTCGATGAAGAAAAGTTCGTCATTCTCCGCGAGAGCGATTTGCTCGGCGTGGTGACCAAGTAGTCCCGTGGTAAGGGTCAAGTTCTACAAATAAAAGAAGAGGTAAAGATCATGGCAGCAAAACAAATCATGTTTGATCAGGTTGCCCGCCGGAAAATTTATGATGGGCTTTCCAAGCTGGCCGCGGCGGTGAAAGTGACTCTCGGGCCTTCGGGGCGCAACGTGGTGTTGTCCCGCAGTTGGGGATCGCCGCAGATTACCCGCGACGGTGTCACCGTGGCCAAGGAAGTCGAACTTCCCGAACCGTTCGAGAACATGGGCGCCAAGCTGGTTAACGAAGTCGCCGGGAAAACCAACGACATCGCCGGCGACGGCACAACCACGGCCACGGTTCTGGCCGAGGCTATTTATGCCGCGGGTCTGCGCCATGTCACCAGCGGAATGAACCCGGCGGTGGTCAAGCGCGGAATCGACAAGGCCGTTGAAGCCGCCACCGAATCCATCTCTTCCCAGTCCCGCAAGGTTAGCGGGAAGGAAGACCTGCGGAAAGTGGCGACTATTTCCGCCAATTCCGACACCAGCATCGGCGATCAGATCGCTGATGCGCTGGATCGTGTCGGCAAGGACGGCGTGGTTACCATTGAAGAAGGCAAGAGTATAGAATCCACCATGGACGTCGTGGAAGGGATGGCCTTCGACAAGGGATACCTATCCCCTTATTTCATGACCAACGCCGGCACGCTGGAGTGCGTGCTGGAGGACGCCTATATTTTGCTTTATGAAAAAAAGATCAGCACCATCAGCGAAATTCTTCCCCTGCTCAACAAAATTGTTTCCACTGCTAAACCACTGCTGATTGTCGCCGAAGATGTGGAAGCCGAGGCGCTGGCCACCCTGGTGGTCAATCGCCTGCGCGGCATTCTGCAGGTATGCGCCGTCAAGGCGCCGGGCTTCGGTGACCGCCGTAAGGCGATCATGGGTGATCTGGCGGTTGTCACGGGCGGCAAGTTTATCAGCGAAGACCTGGGCGCGAAGCTGGACACGATCGAGCTATCCGATTTGGGCCGGGCGAAAAAAACAGTGGTGGATAAGGATAATACCACCTTGGTGGAAGGGGCCGGCAAGAAGAAGGACATCGACGCGCGTGCGACCCAGATTCGTATGCAAATCGAGAAAACCACCAGCGACTACGATCGCGAAAAACTCCAGGAGCGTCTGGCCAAGCTTACCGGCGGGGTGGCGGTACTGCACGTCGGCGGCGCCACGGAAACCAGCATGAAGGAACGCAAGTTCCGTGTTGATGACGCTCTCCATGCGACACGGGCCGCGGCGGAGGAAGGGATCGTCCCCGGCGGGGGCGTGACGTTTTTGCGGGCCATACCGGCGGTGGAGGCGGCCAAGTCGAAGGCGCGCGGCGATGAAAAAATCGGTTTTGACATTGTGCTTTCAGCCTTGCGCGCGCCGACGGGACAAATTGTCGAAAATGCCGGAGAAGATGGCGGCGTGATTATTGACGCCATCCTGGAAAAGGAAGGCGCCTACGGCTATAATGCGGCGACACGGGAATTCGGCGACATGTTCAAAATGGGCATCGTGGACCCGGCCAAAGTGGCGCGCACGGCTCTGCAAAATGCGGCGTCGGTGGCGGGTCTGCTTCTGACCACAAATGTTCTGGTCACCGAGATTAAAGAGGAAAAGAACCATATTCCCGGGGCGGTGCGCTAAGGAGGCGGCTCTTGGTGCTGGGCACAGACCTCGAATGGCAAGGCCCGGCCTTTTTTGCGATCGCAAAAACCATCCTCTTAGATAGCAAGCCCAGGGGTTTTTGAATCCCTGGGCTTTATTTTGTTGATCCGCCGCGCAGGCAGGATATGCCGACGAAACAGGATTATTACCAGATTCTTCAGGTTGAGCGAAATGCTTCGATCGACCAGATCAAGCGTGCTTATCGCAAGGCCGCGCTACAATTCCATCCCGATAAAAACCCCGACGACCGGCATGCGGAGCAGCGCTTCAAGGAATGTTCTGAGGCGTATGAGGTTCTCTCCGATCCGAACAAGCGAGCCCGCTATGACCAGTTCGGCCATGAAGGCCTCCAAGGCGCCGCCGTACACGATTACGCCCACATGCAGTATGACGACATCTTTTCATTGTTCCAGGATATTTTCGGCGGCGGGATCGGCGGCGCGCCCCGCGGGAGTCGGCGGCGGTCGGAGCGTGGTTACGACTTGGAAACTCAGACGCAAGTTGAGCTGCGGGATGTCGCCCAAGGGTGCCAGCGGGAAATCGAATTTACCCGCCAGGATATCTGCCAGACCTGCTCAGGCAGCGGCGCCAAGCCCGGCACCAAGCGGCGTATCTGTTCCACCTGCGGTGGCCGCGGCCAGGTTCTCCAACGCGGTTTCGGCGGCATGTTCCAGATGGTCAACACCTGCCCCTCCTGTCTGGGGCAGGGTTCCATGGTCGACAAACCGTGTCCCCACTGCGACGGAGCCGGGCGCAGTCCGCTCCAACGTAAAATCGTGGTAAAAATTCCCGCCGGCATTCACGACGGCCAAGCGGTACGGGTGCGCGGCGAGGGGGAGCCGGGCGACGACGGCGGATCGCGTGGAGATTTGCATGTGTATGTTCGCATTCAGGAACATCCGTTTTTTCGCCGGCAAGATCACGACCTGGTGGTGGATGTGCCGATCAGCATCGCCCAGGCCGCGCTGGGAGCCGACATTGAGATTCCAACCTTGTTCGGTAAATCGATACTGCACATCGAACCTGGCGCCCAGTTCGGTCATGTTCTCAAACTGAAAGGTTTGGGGCTGCCCGACGTTCGCGGCGGGCGGCAAGGTGATCTGCTGGCGCAAATCATCGTGGAAGTTCCGCGGAAACTTTCGCGCAAACAGGAGCAGTTGTTGCGGGAATATGCCGCCTCCGAGGAGCATAGCGTTCTTCCGGCGCAAAAGAATTTCTTTGAAAAATTACGCGACTATCTTGTGGGGACACGGGCGGAATCAGATTCGCCCTCCGCCGCCGGATCGGACACCCATAAGAAATAGAATCCGGGGAGACGGTAAAAATCAATCGGAAGGTCCTATATGAAACAAAACCGAAATGGCAATACCGGCAAAGATGAAAACACGAAGCGTCCGCCGCGCAATCAATCCCCTTTGGAAAATGAACCTCCGGTGGAATCTTCACCCGAAACGGGCACGCTGGAAGCGGCCATCGCCGAGGCGGATGATCTGCGGCAGCGCCTGGTACGCTGGCAGGCCGATTTTGAAAACCTAAGAAAACGCGGCGCCCGAGAGATTCTTGACGCCCGCCGTTTGGCGGAAGGCGACTTCGCCCGTGATATGCTCGACGTGCTTGATCACTTCGAAAGCGCCCTGAGCGCGGATCCATCGAAAACCGACGCGGCCACCCTGCTCCAAGGTGTGAAAATAACTTATGACGAACTGAGAAAGGTCCTGGCGCAGCGGGGGATAGAATCCTATGACCCGACGGGTGCGCCTTTTGACCCGCACTGGCACGAAGCCATTGCGCGGGAAACGACGTCCGCCTGCCCGCCGTTGACCGTTCTGCAAACCCTGCAGCGTGGTTATAAGATCAGCGAACGCGTGTTACGACCGGCCAAGGTCAAGGTAAGCGTAGCGCCGGATAACCAATGAACTACATTTTTTATTCTGGATGTCTTTATGCCGACTTATGAATATCGTTGTTCCAAATGCGGCTGGGAATTTGAAGAATTTCAGTCCATTACCGCCAAACCTCTCCGCAAATGCCCCCGCTGCGGCCGGCTGGCTGTCAATCGGCTGATTTCCGCCGGTGCGGGCGTTATTTTCCGTGGCAGCGGCTTTTATGAAACGGATTACCGCTCCGAGAGTTATCAAAAGGCGGCGAAAAAAGATAAGCCTGCCGCCGCATCCAAGCCGGATACTCCGGGTAACGCTTCGCCAACACAAGCTGCACCCGCGGTAAGCACCGCATCGACCAAAAAGAATATTGATCCAGTGCGCCAAGAGAAGTCCTCACCGTAACATTGATGAATACGAATATAATAAACATAAATATGAAATATTTAAACGGTAATTAGTAACTTTAGAGCACCATATCCAATAACACTTAAATTTTACTGCAACCAGCACCTACCAGCGGCCGATAAAATATAAGAAAAGGAGCAACAGTACCATGGAAGAGTACGAACAACTCAAGAGCCTCGTGGAGCAAGTGGCGGAGGACATCGCCAAGGCCGGTGGCGGCAACAGGCAAGCCGGTACGCGGGTGCGGAAAGTTATGCAACAGATACGCCAGAATGCTCAAAGTATTCGCAAAAAAATTCTGGAAATGCGCGCCCAGCCGCCCCTTTGATCCGCAGCAATGTCTTGTGTGCCGCGCGACGCCTTTTTGATACATTACCGCGGGCAAGGGACACGGAGGATCATCTATGGACCGCGCCATCATTGACGAATACATCCGTGGAGCGTCTCTATTGCCCGCGGCCATTGCGGGGCTTACCGCCGCCGACCTGAATATGTTTCCCGTCCCGAATACCTGGAGCATCCGCCAGATCGTACTGCACCTGATGGATAGCGATCTGATCGCATCCGACCGCATGAAACGCATCATTGCGGAAAATAATCCCACCCTGATCGGGTTCGATGAAAGCGCATTTGCCCGCAATCTCTTTTACGATCAACTGGACGCCGCTCGCGCGGCGGAAATATTTCAGAAGAACCGCCTGCTGACCGGAGACATACTCAACCGTCTACCCGCCGCGGCGTTCGCGCGCGCCGGTGCGCACAATCAACGCGGCCGAATCACGCTGGCTGAGATGGTGCGGATGTATGTCGATCATCTGGATCACCACATGAAGTTTCTCAAACACAAGCGGCAATTGCTTGGCAAACCCCTGGGCGATCCTCTCAAAATCGCCCCAGGTTTTGAAAAGCCTGGACGTAGGTGAGAAGCAGATAATTCCTCCCCTTGTACTCGGTGACGCGACCGCTGATGCGGAACGCTTTGGTTGCGCCTTGCGCCTTGTCCAGCCTTTGCATGACCGAAAGCCAATGGCATGGAAGAAGCATGATGGTGGGACTTTCCCGCGTATGGCGATTGGCCGCAAAAGCAAACAGCCACGCCCCGCTGCGGGGGTCATGAATCAGTCTTCCCAGCCGATTCCAGATATAGCTTCCCTCCCGTCGTGCCCGCCAGTGTGTCGGTTCCGCCGGTACGGGCGAATGAATATTGGATTTCACCGTTGCGGTGGGCAACAGGGGCGAGCGCCAATGGATCGGTTGAAGAATATGATGACGCAGGAGCCGTTGCAGAATCTTTCTGGGATTCTCCCGGCCCGCCCGGACGCGGTTGATCGCCTGGAAATACCGCGCCGCCTGGGGCGCCGCCGCGATTGGCAGCAAACGGATGTCGGGATCCAGCAGCAGATAAGCTTGTCCGTGATAGACGCTTACCTGCCCGTCCACAACAAAAATAAGATGAATTCGGTTGGCCGCTTGCAGTTCTTCCAACGGCAAACAAGGCAAGAGTCGAACAAACTTCGGCCACCCGCGCCGCGGGTGGAGAAAGGATAAACGCGGATAGCGATCCGTCGGCGATGGAACCAGCCAACCGGGCACATTGGTCAGAATCATTCCTTCGCGCAAAGTCGGTGGAGAAAATGCCGGCAGGGTGGTCTTGCCAGTGCGCGCGGCCTTTCCGGCATTTGTCCGGATTTTGTGGAGCGGTGTTGCCGCGACCGGATGAAACACCGGCTGGGAAGTTGTGGTGGGTGGCAAGGTTGCGGCGATTCGAATAGACGCCGCTGCGGCCGCATGGGGAATGCTCCCATCCCCAACCAGCAAAGCGGCGGCCAAGAGGAAAAGTGTGCTGGCGTATCGGCGGTTCATCTATTCTCCTGCATGTTAGAATTTTCCCGCTACCCGCCGCTGGGTGCGCACGTTCCTGAGGAACCCGCACATTTTATAACAGGTCGTCTTCCCGGCCAATGGGCGGAAAGTTCGGAGGCGGGCTTGCCTGTGGTCGGGTTCGGGTTTATAACGACACACGCTACGATATGTTTTATTGGAGTTGCATGGCTGATGGCGCCGCAGTTTTTATACGACTTGGGAAAACTGGATCTGAACAAGATAACCATTCCAATTGAGGAAATCCGTAAAGTTAATCCGCATCGGTACGAAATGGAACAACTCAGCGGCATCATTCATATTGATTATGACAAAATGACCGCGGTTGGCGTTAAACATGTTGGTTTGGATGAATTCTGGGTACGCGGACATATTCCCGGCCGGCCGTTGATGCCGGGCGTACTGATGTTGGAATCCGCAGCGCAGCTCTGCGCCTATGTAACCCGCATCATGAGGCCTGAAATGGGCTTTATCGGCTTTGCCAAGGCGGACAGCACACGCTTTCGCGGCACCGTGGTGCCGCCCAACTCGTTCTATATCATCGCCCAAATGGCCCAAATGAACCGGCGGCGGGTCGTGGCGAATTGCCAGGGAATGTGCGACGGCATGCTTACGTTCGAGACCGTGATTACCGGAATGCCGGTGTGATCCGCGCCTGCCCGGAGGTGGCTTCTCATGAGCCGGGTTGAAAATGTGGACATAATTTTACCCGTGTCTATCGCGCTGTCCCTTGCTTCGTCCGATCCGCCGCAGTCTTTCCCGGCCCAGCCGGCCGTGTACGCGCTGCTCGACGCCAGCAGGCGACCGCTATTGTTGGCCACCACGGCAGATCTGCGCCATGCCCTGCGCCGGCGCCTGTCGCCGGATTCGCGGACAACCGACGACGCGCCGCGCATTGATTACCGTTCCATTACGCGGGAGGTTCGATATCGCCGTGTGGGCAGCGCTTTCGCCGCCAACTGGTGGTATTACCGTAGCGCACGGGCCTGGTTTCCCGATCATTACCGCGGCATGTTGGGTTGGAGGGACGCATGGTTTATTCACGTCAATCCCGATGAATCTTTTCCGCATTTTCAGAATGGCACCAACCCCACAGGCGGGGTGGATCTATGCTGGGGTCCTCTGCCGAGCCGGTCCAGCAGTCAAACCTTGATACACGCGCTGGAAGATATCTTCGATCTTTGCCGTTATTACGAAATTTTCCGCCAGGCGCCTCATGCCCGCGCCTGTGCCTACAAGGACATGGGTAAATGTCCGGCGCCTTGTGATGGCAGTATAACCGTGGACGCCTATCGCGCGCGGATTCGGGAGGCGGTTGAATTTCTATCCACCTCCACCAGACGCCCCGATCGCCCGGCTTCGACTCGTTCGGAAATCGGGACTTTCAGTCGAGACGGAGGCGCTGCGGCGGAAACGGCCTTGCCATGGCGACGCGGCATCGAACAAGCCATGCGCGCCGCAGCCCGCCGGATGGATTTTCATTTGGCCGCCCACCTGCAGGATAAACTCCGGAGATTCCACGAATTGGAGGATCCGGCGTTCACCCACCTGCGCTGTCTGGACCAGTGGGCGTACTTGGCAATTGAACGCGGTCGCACCGCCCATTGGATCGAACCGTTCCTGGTGGAAGCGGACCGTATCGAACCCTGGCCGGAGGTGGCCGTGCCCGATGTCGCGTCCGCATGCGCCCGGTGGGCGACCCGTATCGCCCGGCGCGCCACGGTGAACCGTGCGGCCGGGAGGAGCGTGCCGACGCAGGAAGTCGTGCGCCTCCTGGCGCATCATCTGTTTCGGCGGGGCGAGACGGGGCTGTATATTCCGGTGGGAGACGACACGGATGCCCCGACGCTGGCGAGCCGGCTCGCCGGCTGGCTGAAAAAGAGGAAAACTGCAGAAATTGTTGATATGAATATCTATAATACATCCACCGCGGACCGGCAGAAGCCGGGGGCTGTGTTGTAACATGCGGTACGGATCGGAGGACTTCCCATGGGCGCAGTGCGCCGCAAAACTCAGGCTCGCTCCGCCGCCGGCATGGCGGCGCCGGCGCTGTCCGCGAAGGGAACCGCCCTGAACGACTTTCTGATGTACATCGAAATGGAACTGGGGCTGGCGAAAAATACCCTGCTCGCCTACCGTTTGGATCTGCTTGCCTTTTTCGCTTTCTGCGCCGCCGCCGGCGCGGCGGCGGACCGCGCCGACACTTCGACCATCGGCCGATATCTGCGGCATCTTCAGGTTCAGCGCAACATGCGGATCTCCAGCATTGTGCGGCACACCGCGACGCTAAAAATGTTTTTCCGTTTTTGCAAGGCCCGCGGTTTATGCCCTCAGGATCCCACCGAACTGCTCGAGACGCCCCGCGCCTGGAAAAAATTACCGGAGGTATTGGGACGCGATCAGATGAACGCCCTGCTCAGAGCCGTTGATCCCGCCCATCCTTTGGCGCAACGCGACCAGGCGATCATCGAATTATTCTACGCCTGCGGTCTGCGGGCCAGCGAACTGGCCGATTTGACTCTGCACGATCTGCATCCGGACCTGGGCGTCATTCGCGTTCTCGGCAAGGGGCGAAAGGAAAGGATTGTGCCGATCGGAAAACCCGCGCAGGCGGCGCTCAACATCTACCTGGCGAATCTGCGCCCGCGATTGCTGGCGGTCAAAGGCTTGCCGCGGCAAGAGGTATTTCTCTCCCGCTCCGGCCGGCCGGTCAACCGCATTGTGCTCTGGCAGCGACTGGCGCGGATTTCCAGCGCCGCCGGTCTGCGACACATTCACCCCCATACCATTCGACACACTTTCGCCACGCACCTGCTCTCCGGCGGGGCCGATCTACGGGTGGTGCAGGAACTCCTGGGCCACTCCAATGTCAGCACCACCCAGATTTATACGCACGTCGACTCCGACCGCCTGCGAAATGTCCATCGCCGGCATCACCCCCGGCCGTGAGCCATGCTCCGCGCCGCCAAAGATGAGATAATTCAATTTCATCACCGGCCTTGGAGGACGTAGCGGCCGGGACCGGTAAGCCGCACGTAACTGCGCACCGCGCCGCGGCGCACGATCGGAACCGGCTGGCCATTGAC
>JAJZKJ010000045.1 GCA_021804195.1 Acidobacteriota bacterium | reverse complement strand
ACGCGGCTGGGAGATTCGCTCAACATCATGAGCCTGGGCGGTCTGGCCATCGCCATTGGCGAAGTGGTGGATGACGCGGTGATAGACGTGGAAAATATCGCCCGCAGGCTGCGCCAGAACCGGCTCGCGCCGGCGCCGCGGCCGGCGATCCGGGTGGTGCTGGAGGCCTCGGTGGAAGTGCGCTCGGCCGTGGTGTACGCCACCTTCGCCGTGGTGCTGATCTTTTTGCCCATCCTGGGGCTGACGGGCGTGGCCGGGAGCCTGTTCCGGCCGCTGGCGCTGGCCTACATATTTTCGATTCTGGCTTCGCTGGGCGTGGCGCTGACGGTGACCCCGGCGCTGGGTTATTTATTGCTGGCGCGGCGCGGCGATCAAAACCCAATCCAAGCGGAAAACGGGACCACACTGGATACCGCGCAGCCGCCGCTGGTGCGGCTGCTGACCCGCGCTTACCGGCCCTGCCTGGAGTTTGTGGAACGCTTTTATGCGTGGGTAATGGCGGCCGTGGCGGGGATGACCGTGGCCGGCGTGCTGCTGTTGCTGTCCTTTCACAGCAGCTTTCTGCCCAATTTCAAAGAAGGCCATTTCATCCTGCACGTGCACGCCGCGCCGGGTACTTCGCTGGCGGAATCCCAGCGCATCGGCGACCACATCACAAAAGCCTTGCGGCCGATTCCGGAAATCCGCTCGCTGAGCGAGCGGATTGGCCATGCCACGGCGGGCGAAGCCCGCGGTCCGGAAGGGGCGGAAATCGGCATTGATCTGAAACCGCACCTTTCGGGCCCGGCCAATCTGGCGGCGGCGCGGGCCATCCGGCGGACGTTAAAGCCGTTTTTGGGCTTGAGCTTCCAGCTCAACACTTTTCTCGTCGAGCGCATGTCGGAGACGATGTCGGGCTTTACCTCGCCCATTGCCATCAACGTTTTCGGCCCGCGGCTCACAGCGGTCAATCGCGTGGCCGGCGAGATCGCGCGGGCGGTGAAGAAAATTCCCGGTGCTTCGGGCGTGCGGATCCGGGCGCCGCAAGGTGAGCCGCACATTCATATACACCTGCGGCCGCGGGCCATCGCGCGCTGGGGCCTGGATCCGGTCACGGTGCTGCAAGCCGTGACCACAGCCTTTCGCGGCGTGGTGGCCGGCCAGATCTATCGCGGCGAGGAAGTGTTCAATCTGCGCGTCATTCTGCCGCCGCGCGAGCGGCATGAAGGCGGACTGCGGGCGCTGCGCCGGCTGCCGGTGCTGGCGCCCGGCGGCAATTATGTGCGGCTGGCGCAACTGGCCCGCATGCGGGAAGTTTCCGGTCCGCAGACCATTTTGCATTTGGGCGGCCGGCGCGCCCAAAGCGTGACCACCGGCTTTCATGGGATATCGCTCGGGCGTTTTGTCAGCCGGCTCTACGCCGCCATGGCCAAAATCAAGCTGCCGCCGGGAGTATATCTGCAGTATGCCGGCGCCGGCGCCGCCGCCTCGCGTTCGCGCCGCCAGTTATTGCTCTATTCCGGCCTGGCGCTGGCGGGGATTATTCTGCTGCTCTCGGTGGTGATGGGCAATAGCCGCAATCTCCTGCTGGTGTTGGTCAATCTGCCCTTTGCCCTGATGGGCGGGGTTTTGGCCGTATGGTTTCTGGGCGGGCGGCTGTCGCTTGGGCCGATGGTGGGTTTTATTACGCTGTTCGGCATCACCATTCGCAACTCGATGATGCTGATCTCGCATTTTGAGCACCTGGTCGATCAGGAAGGAATGAGCTGGAGTCCGGCTGCGGCACTGCGCGGGGCCAGCGAACGGTTGGCGCCGATTCTGATGACCGCCACCATTACCGGGTTGGGTTTATTGCCGTTGGCTCTCCGGCGCGGCGCTCCGGGACTGGAAATTGAGGGTCCCATGGCCGTCGTCATTCTGGGCGGGTTAATTTCCTCCACCGTGTTGAATCTGCTGGTATTGCCCGCGCTGGCTTTGCGCTTTGGACGCTTCACCCCTCAGGCCGCTACGGGTCTGGAATAGCTGCGAGACTGAGGCTCCGCTATTAATGGCCGCGCACTGCGGGCGCAGGACCCACTGATCGCGCCATGACCGCGGGACCCGGACCGGGTGAACCGGCCATGGCGGGCGAGCTCATGGGGCCGGGTGAGGGCATGTTCATGACCGGTGCCTGGCTGATGACCGGACGAAAACCCACATTGGCCGTTGGGGCGTAGCCCACGCGGCCGGCCGCGCCGGACATGACTCTGCCGCTGGGACCGACCGGACGCCAGACGGGATGAATCGTTCCCCCGGCTCCTGGGCCGGCATGTACCTGCAACTCGGCCATATGGCCATAGCCATCCGATACCATCCGGCCCGTCGGGCCTTGCCAACGAATAGGCATGCCCATTTCGCGGGCGACCCAGGTGGCATTCATGGCCCGGGTCTGCCAGTATTGCTGGGTGTGGTGGGCCAGCCGCCAGGCCGCGCGCTGGGCCGGAACCAAACGCGCCACTTCGGCCCGGTTATAGATATGGCTCACCCTGTAAAAACGCCGCGCCAGAACCGGACGGCCAGTGTGCGCAACCTGCGGCGTTGCGGCGATCAGGCGATGCAATACCGGCGGATGGGGAGGAATGATGGGACGATGCAGGACCACTCCGGAAGGCCCCGTGGCCGTGGCCAGAGATTGGTAGTTATCCATGTTCATCAGGTTCTCGGCGCCGGGCATCCAGCACCAGCCATTGCCGGAATCCATCCAGGAACCGAAGTGGTACGGGAGCCAACCCCAGGGATATGAAGAAACCCAGGTATCGCCCAGTATCGGATCAAAATACCATTGCCCGTCCATATAGGGCGACCAGGATGAGGCGGTAAAGCCGCTGAGCATGCCCATGCCGAAATCCGGCTGCCAACAGCCGCCCATCCAGTTCCCGTATTGCGACATTTCGGCCAGACCCATGTCATAGGGACTGTGGGTGCGGCCGCGGTAGTTTTCCATCGTGATGTACTGATTGCGCTGATGGTTCCACGCATCCCAGGGGCCACGCTGGCGGTTGCGGGTTAACTCGGCGGGCGCATCGGCGATCAGCGTAAGCTGGCGGTTCTTTTTGAGTTGATAGGGCAGGCCATTGGCGGTGACTTCCGCTTTGCCTTTCAGGACTCGCATTTGGGCGCTATCGGTCCGCAGCGCCACCCGGAAGTCGGTTTTGCCAAAAGGCGCTGTGACCATTCCGGCCGGGGTCAAAAGGTGAAAGCCGTGGGCAGTTTTTTTCTTTCTGAAATTGAGGAACACGGTGCCGCGGGAGAGCCGGGCCGTGGTCAGCGGCATTTTTCCCAGGCGCGCCAGTTCAGTGAAGCTGATTTCGGAGTTGGGAATCAGGCGCAGCGCGGAGCCATCTTCCAGCTCGATTTCGGCACGCCCATTGACTCCGGTGCGAATGGTTTCGCCCTGCGTGACCGGGGCGTTGAACAAGGCCCGATGCCAGCGCGTATTTCCCGGTACACGGACCTGCGTCGGCCCTTGTACCAGGCTCAAGCGCACGATGCGGACATGGGATAATTCCGGCTTGGTTTTTGCCCACGCCAGTGGAGATAAAACCGCGACCGCTAAAAATGCCGCAATATTCCCGCGCATAAACACCTCCCACTCCCGCGTACTGACTGCATTCTGACGCCTGCGAATAATATTGTCAATGTTACAAGCTGAAGGCAACATGAAGGAAACATAAGGATTTTGGCTCGTTATTGAGTTAAACCAGCTCTCTTTTGCCTCAGGCTGGCGTGCTGGCTGCTTGGTTTTCCGCATGCAGGAGCGAGAGCGCATGATCCATCACCCGGGCGGGCGCGAGCAGTTGCATGCATACTCCGTGGTCTTGGGTAAGTGGACAGTTGCGCCTGTGGCAAAAAGAGCAGGGCAGGGAATGAAACAGGCTGCCGTGGCGCGGCAATTCATAGCCCGTGATGGCGGGATCATTCGGACCATACAGCCCCAGCGAGGGAACCTGCAGGGCGCGAGCGAGGTGCAGGATGCCGGTGTCGGGCGCGATCACCAATCGGGCGCGGGCCACCAGCCAGGCCAGCTGAAACAGATCGGTTTTGCCGGTCATATTGTAAATGCCCGGCTCCAAAGGCATGATCGCGGCCACTTCCGCGGCCTGCTTGTGTGTGCCGGTTACGAGAATCGTTTCGCCGCGCGCGAGCAGCATACGGGCGAGTTGGCGCCAGTAAGGGACTGGCCAGCCGCGGCTTCGCTCGGAAGCGGCCGGAGCCAAAATTACCCAGGGTGGGACAGCCGGGACTTTCGTTGCCGCGGAGTTTTCCTGGGCCGTCCCGCGCAGCCGGGAAAAGCCTTTCGTGATTGGGTCTCCGGGCGGAATTTGCATCCCGCAGGCGTTTATGACACGGCGGCAGAGCTCAAGATGGGAATGAATGAAATCCCGGGGTGGGGTTGGACGCGCACCATCCAATCCCAGCAGAAATCCGCCGCCCCGCCAGCCGAATCCGGCCATCTGGCGGGCGCGGCTGCGGCCCAGCAGAATATTCCGTGGATCGCCCAGGAATTCCAATCCCAGATCGTAATCGCGTGGAATCTGGCGGAACTGGCGGATCCAGTCCCGTACGCGTATCCTCCAGGAATTCCCGCCCGGATCGTCCCGTCCGGGAGAAATCCCCGGCAGGGCATAGACCCGATCGCAGGGAAAAAGCCGCGCGCTCCAGGCGGTATATTCGGGGCGCACCACCAGGTCCAGACGCGCCTGCGGCCAGGCGCTCCGCAGCAGCGCGGCCGCCGGCAGGGTGGTGATCAAATCACCCCATTGTTCAAGCCGGAGCAGCAAAATCCGGCGCTGCGGGCCATGCAGTGAAGGCGCGGGCACGCATCGCTCGCCCACCCAATCGAGAGCGCGCAAAAATGCGCGCTGATGTGGCCGCGTGATTCGCGCTGGTTCGATCATGTTCAGGCACTCATATCCTGCATGGCGGTTGCGGGGCGGCGTCTGATCCGGAATGGGAGATGGATGACACGATCAACGCTCCTCTGCTTTCCAAGCAGGTTCAGGAGCATGCGCGGTGTCCACAGAAAAAGAATGCGAAGATCCAGCCCCAGGCTCTGCCGCTCCAGATAGGCAAGATCGTAAATGGTTTTCACGCGCGTGGCATCGAGATCGGAGCAATACCCAATTTGCACCTGTGCCCATCCAGACAGGCCGGGGCGCACGCCATGGCGCAGGGCATACCCGGGTATGACGGTGGCATAGCGCGCGGCAAAATATGGCCGTTCCGGGCGGGGGCCGACCAGGCTCATCTCTCCGCGCAGGATATTCCAGATCTGCGGCCATTCATCGAGCCGGGACAGGCGCAGCCAGTATCCGAGCCGGGTCACTCTGGAGTCTGCAGGCCCCGATAGGAGCGGCAGGCCGTCGGCTTCGGCATTCGGAAGCATGGTGCGCAGCTTCCAAATGCGGAATATACGGCCATTGCGGCCGACTCGCCATTGCCAGAATAAAACCCTGCCCGGAGATTCGCAGTAAATCGCCAGGGCCAAAATCAGCATGATTGGCAATGCCAAAATCAAAGCGGGAAAGCAGATGCCAAGATCCAGCCAGCGTTTGCCCCAGCCCAGATAATGACGGGCACGTGTATGGCTCACCCGATACGGTTCACAGTTGTTCGCATTCATATTCATGCACTCTCCGGCTGGGATATAAATGATTTCATCCGGCGATCAAGCCACGCCTGGATAACGGCGCGGACCTGATGCAGCGAAATTGCTTCCATGCAGAGCGGGCGCGGGCAGCGATAAGCCTGGCCGCGTGCGCCATCCATAGGGTTGTAGCAGGGGCCGCATGCCACCCGGCCCTGCAGCGCCAATCCGGAATCCGCGGACATGATGTGCTCCCCGCGGGTCGGGCCGAAAAGGCCTAGACACGGGGTTTGCAGCGCGCCGGCCATGTGCAGCGGAGCGGAATCATTGGCGATCAGAAAATCGGCGCGGGCGATGACGCCGAGGCTTTCGCGCAGCGAGAGCCGGCCGGCCCAGTTCATGCCCTGATCCGAGGCCAGGTTTCGATCGTTCTTCGAACCGATCCATGCCGGGGCGATATTTTTTTGCGCCAGCCATGCGGCCAAATCGTGAAACCGCTCCCGCGGCCAGCGGCGGTTGGGCATGGCCGACCAGTGGTTCTGGGCGCCGCCGGGCGCTAAAGCAAATCGCAATCGCGTTCCCGCCCATTGCCAGCGCTCTTCACCGTGGGCGATCTCAGCGGAGTTCAACTCCAGCCGGGGCGCCAGGACTGTGGGCTCCAGTCCTAGCGCCCGCAAAAGTTCCCGCTGGTTTTCTAACCGGTGCCGGACGGGATCAAAGCGCGCGGCATGGGTAATGCCGCGCCAGGCTGCGCCGACGGATGGTGCGAAACTCGCGATCCGGCGAAAACCGGCGGCTCGCAATGCCAGAGGTATGACGGGGTGGCGATGGGCGATGATGGCCGTGGTCTGGCGAAAGGTTCGCAGCTCGCGCCAGAATTTGTATATCCGTCTTGGTTCGAATGCATGCGCGCCTGAACGCCAACCCTCCGGAAATACCATGCAGTCGTCCACGCAGGAATGTTCCCGGAGAAGAGGGACACACTCGGCCGTAGTGCCCACGGTGATCCGGGCGTGGGGACGCGCCCCGCGCAATTCGCGCAGAAGCGCCGTAAGCTGCACCACATCACCCAGGGCGCCCAGCTTGATAATGAAATATCCGGGATCGGTTCTCTCGGCGGAATTCATGGCGCCGGCGCCTCCTCAATCGCCTTGAATGGACGCCAATAAAGCACCAATAAAAGCAGCGCCCAGAGGCGGGCATTATAAAAAAGCTCCAGCGTGCATGCCGCCGTCAGCAGCCCCAGCCAACCGGCAAACAGACCGTCGTTCCATGCGCGTTCGATCGCGTTCGCGGCGGATGTGGCCGGAACGGAGGGTTGCATGCGCCAGGCATCGGGTAAGCCGGCGAGCATGAAACCGTAAATCATCAGGCCCAGGATCCCGGTTTCCGCCAATATCGTCAGATACTGGTTTTGCGCTCCCGTAAATCGTTGACCGGCCCAGCCATCAGGTCCACGCGCCGCTACTCCCAGGTCGAGCGCGCGGCCCCAGCCCAGCCCCAGCCAGGGATGAAATTGCCACTGTTCCCATGACTGGCGCATGCTGCGTTCACGGCGCATTACCCCGGCATCCACGCCGCTCCAGACCGCATGGGCGGCCAGGGCGTGCCAGGCGGAGGCAATCCGCCGATCGGCGCGATGAAAAAAGAGCCAGCCCCAGGCCAGCCCCAGGCCGAGAGCCAGGCTCAGCGCCAGCCAGCGTCGCCGCCAGATCAACCCCGCGCATCCGGCCAGAACCACCAGCCAGGCGGCGCGTGATGCCGAAACTGCAACCGCGCCGGCCATGATCGCCAGACCCAGCCCCATCCAACCGACTCCGGAGCGCGGACGATTGGCCGCCAATCGGCAAGCCGTCAGCGGCAAAAGCAGAATCAGGCTGAATCCGGCCAGACAGCCAAACATATTGGCGTCATAAAAAGTTCCGCTCGCCCGGTACCGGCCCGGCGACCACAAAGAGAGCGGGCTGAACCCAGTCAGCCAGCCGCCCGTCTGCGCCGCCGCCAGCAGCAGATTCACTCCCATCCCCGCCGCCAGAATCCAGATCAGATTCCGGCGCAGGCGCGGGTCTTCAAGTCCCGCCAGAATAAAACCCACCAGAAAGCAAACACCCAGAAGCTTGAGCCAGTGGGCCAGCAGCAGCACGGATTCGTCAGGCGCCATCTGTCCCAGCCAGCAGGCAGGCACGAGCGTCAAGGGTGCAAACAACATAAATCCGCGCCAGCGGCGCCAAACTTTATAAGCTTCCGCGGGAACGAGTTTTTGATGTGTGCGCCAGGCCCCGGCCAGAACCGGCAAGGAAATGACCGGCAGCAGGAAATTGGAAAACGTCAGGCCTGAAGACCAAAGCAGGTGAAAACCCAGAGTCCGGTGCAGGGGAAAATCCGGGGTCGCGATCAAGAGTGCGGCCAGCAGGCAGCGTCCCCAAACCCCATCCCGGCCGCATTGGTAAGCTGTCATCAATCCAATCAGCCCCGCCAGTGCCGCCGCTCCCAGCCAACCCCAGCGCACAATGAGCAGGCCGGAAGCCAGAGCCAACAGCAGCGCCGGCCCTTCAGCCGCTCCTATGCCACGCAGTGCAATCGCGCGGCTCATCTGGAGACGCCTCCGGCCGCCCACGCGGTCTGCGTTTCCCGCCGCTTGCTGCCTTCTCGCAACACCGATTCATAGACCGCAATGACCTGGGCAATCGTTGCCGGCCACGACAAGCGGGCCACTCGTTCCCAGCCCTGGCGGCGCAATCCGGTGCGGCGCTGGGGAAATTGCAGCAGTTCGGCCCAGAGTTGAGCCAGCCGGGCCGGAGTAAAGGGAGCTTCCAGCAGCGCGGCCGCGCCGGCGCAGGTTTCAGGCAGCGCGGCGCAAGCCAGGCTGAGCACCGGCGCGCCACACGCCATGGCTTCGAGCACAGGCAGTCCATAGCCGGCGTTGCGGTCGGGAAACAAGAGTTGCCGAGTACAGGAATAGAGCGCCACCAGATCAGCCAGCGGCACATAACCCAGCCAGCGCACCCGTTCGCCTAATTGCAGGATCTGCATTTGCCTCAAGAGCGCCTGGGTCTGCTCGCGCGCCGGCCCGGCCAGCACCAGCAGCGGACAAAGTGCGCGCGGCAGCCGGGCCAGCGCGGCCAATACCAGCAACCAGTCCTTGCGGCCTTCCAACGCGCCCACGCCCAGGCTAAATGCCTCCGGCAGGCGGTATTTCACCCGCACCCGCCGGCATTCTTCCGGTGAGGCGGGCTGAAAATCCGCTCCGGGCGGATAGGCAATGACATGCACGCTCGCCCGGGCATGGGGAAAATGCCGTTGAAAACGCGATGCGGTATGCAATGAGGGAGTGATGATCGCATCGGCTTGAGCCGCCAGATGCGGCAGCCAGGTGCGCCAGTAAAATCGCGACAGGTTGGGCGCGAGTATCTGGGGATCGTCGAGAACATTCAAATCGTGAACCGTGCACACCCGCCGTGCCGCGCCCCATAACGGAGGCGCGAACGCGGGCAGGTGCAATACATCAAGTGCATGGCGCCGCGACCGCAGCGGCAGACATTGCTCGCGCAGCATGCGCACCGGCGTGCGCAGATGAGCGGCGCCCGTAAGTCCCAGTTCCACGCAATGTATGCCCGCGGCCGTGCGCAAGGCCGCGCTCAATCCGAGAGCATAGCGTCCCAGGCCGGTAACTTCTCCCCGCGCGGCTTGCATATCCAGGCCTATTCGCATGCCAGTTCCGTTTTTGCCGCCGGGGCGGTGCGTGCGGGGAGCCGCATGGCCGTTTCGCGTTCCCGGAGTTTCCAGAAACGAACCAGGTCATAGTGCAGGCCGAGCAGGCAATACACCACTCCCGGCCAGCCATCGAGATAGGCGGATTGCCATAACAGGCGCCGGGCGAAATGCCCGCCGGCAACGCCCAGCATCCTGGTCCAGGAAAAGCGCCTCCCTTTTCGCCGCATGCCTTCGGCTTCGAGTGAGGTATAGGAATTGAACTTGGAATAATATTCGTGCAGGTTCCGGTAGGAATCGTGCAGCAGGGGGGCGCGCAGATATCCCGCACGGCCATCGAGTTCAAGCGGAGAATGGATCGGCTGGTCTTGAAAGCGCCCGCATCCGCGCCGGAAAAGCCGCACCGCGTTATAGTCGGGGTAATTGCCGCCATGCCGCAGCCAGCGGCCGAAGACATGATTTTGCCGGGGCAGAAAAAATCCCCGGTATTCTCCCGGATCGAGCAGCACGGTCCGGATTTCCCGCTTTAACTCATCGCTCAATCGTTCATCGGCGTCTATGATCAGCACCCAGGGCGCGCGCGCTTGTTCCAGTCCGTAGTTCATCTGCCGCGCCGACCAATCAAAATGGCGGGCATAAATGCGGGCGCCCCTGTCGGCGGCGATGCGCCGCGTGCGATCCCGGCTATGGTCATCCACCACGATCATTTCATTTGCTAGTCCCCGCAGTGAGTCCAGACAGGCGGGCAGGCGCCGCTCTTCATCGCGCGTGATGATGACCGCGGAAAGCTGAAGCGGGCCTCGGGGTTCGGGTTGGAGCATCATAGACAACCTGTTTTTGGTGTCGCGGTTGATTCAGGCATGGGCGGCGCGGTAATTCTCCGCGGAGGACTCATCGTTCATCGGCCGCGGAATGGCCGCGGCCGGCGGGGTCGCAAGCTGCCGGTCGGGGCAGTGATTGGCGATCATCGCCGCCGGCGGATTGCCGGGCTCGCGCACTTGCCGTACCAGCGTGGCCCAGGCTGCTCGCCGGCCACGGCCATGCGCGGCCACCAAAAGCAC
>JAJZKJ010000044.1 GCA_021804195.1 Acidobacteriota bacterium | reverse complement strand
CGCGGGTCGATTTGCCGCAGTTCCAGGTATCGCCTGGAGGCTTCGGAGAGTTGATGCCCGCGGCGCAATTGTAAAACCGCGTCGCGCAACTGGATCACGCGCGGGTCGGGCGGCGGCATGACTTTTACCACCTGCGGCTGAGCGGCCGCGGTCACGGAGGCGGCGCTGGGAGGCGGCGCGCTGGAAAAAGGATTGTATCCCCGGGCAATCAGTCTCTTATAGGTCCGCCGCCGCCGCCAGCGGTTAAGCAAGGCCAAAATATCGTAATGATCCCGCTCGACCAGACCGGCTGTCAGCAGGATCACACCCACAATAAGTCCGGTGGCGTAGCCGGTCAGGTGGGCGTAATGAGCCACGTCGCTGGGATGCAACGTGCCCAGGACGTCGAAGAACACTATCTGGAAAGCCACAAAAAAAATGCTTGGAATATCGAAAATAAAAAAAAACCATACGCGAATGTTGACCAGCGGCGCCAGCACGAGAAACAGTCCCACGACGGCGGCGATGGAGCCGGAAGCGCCCAGGGTGGGAGCCGACGAAGTCAGCGCTTGACCGCAGCCAGCCAGGATGCCGCCGGCAAGGTAAAACAGCAGGTATGGCAGGTGGCCGAGTTTTTCGTTCATCATATTGCCGAACACCCATAAGAACAGCATGTTCCCGCCAATGTGCAGCAGGTCGGCGTGCAGAAACTGATAGGTGATGAACTGATAAATCCGCAAATTCAGCGGCTGAAGCATAAAACGATTCCAGCCGGGCGATAGTGCCGTGGGTTGAAGCGAGAAGGGATTTCGATTGCTGATAAAATAGATAAGAAAACAGGTGGCGATGATGGCCCAGTTCATCCAGGGAGTGCGTCGCTGCGGGACATCGGTTCCAAGGGGAATCATTGGCGCCTCAAAATAAACAACCCCGACCACTCTCGGGAGTAAAAAACAACCTTCTTATTTGGAAATATTCCTGCTTGGCGTCCCGGATCCGACAGGATCCGGTGGCGAGGCCCGAGCGCCGGGCCGCGAAAGTTCCGCTGTCGCCGGCTGCACTTTACGACGAATCACCCATATCCAGAAAATCAGGCCGACCATAAGCAACGGAACGCTGTAGATAACTCCCAGGCTGATCCAGTGGCCGAAGATGAGCTTGGGTTGATCGCCATCGCGGAACTGCTCGCCGATGATGCGCATGATGGGGTAAAGCGTGGCGAAGGCCCCGGCGGCGACCCCTTCCTTCCACCACCGCCGGCCGATGAAATAACAGAGTAGAAACAGCAGCAGCCCCTCCAGCAAGGCCTCGATAAGCTGGGAGGGAATGCGGGGCGGAAGAATTTCGCGAAGCCGGGCGATTACAAACGGATGTCCTTCGCGCGCCAGATTCACAATGGTCAGGCGCGGGTTTACCGCCATGGCATGCGCCAGGCTCGGATGGCGTACAACGATTTGTTCTTCCAGATGATGCACCGCACCAGGGCTGACCCTTCGGTACTCTTTGAGCTGGGGTGGAAAAATAAGTTCCGTGGGAAACTGCACCGCCAGCGGGCTATGCCACACATGCCCGTAGAGTTCGCCGTTGATAAAATTGGCGATGCGGCCGAAAAAAATACCGATGGGCGCCACCATGGCCGCACAATCCAGCAAGTTTAAAAAACGGTAACCGTTGCGGCGCGCGAAAATCCACACCGCGACCAGCACTCCCACGATTCCACCGTGCGCCGCCATGCCGCCGTCTTGAACTTTCAGCAACCCCCAATAGGGAAAAGGCGGCGAAAAATTGGTGAACATGTGGGGGCGATAGAGTATGGCCTCGCCGAGCCGGCCGCCGACAAGCACGCCAAAAATGGCCACAAACAACACAAAATCGGGAAGTTTCTCGCGTGGAAGCCGCATCCGGCCGGTTTTGATGAATCGCTTCATGAGCAGATAGGCGATGATGAAGCCCATTAAGTACGCCGTTCCATACCAGCGAATGCCGAAATTGGAATGCCCCCATTGCCAGATGAACGGGTTGAGCGTTTGAATGTAATAGGCCAGCATCAGGTTGGGTTACTCCTCTAATTCGGACCATAATCCCGGCATCTCTCGGGATACCCCGCCGCGGCGGAGGCAAAGTATAGGCCCGTTCTTTGATTACTTTACCCCATTTGAAAACTTTCTTACACTGCCACCTTGTTTGCCAGCTCTTGCCGGGCGCCAAACAATTGCGCAAAACGATCCAGAGCAACCGTGTTCTACGCCAAACGTGTGAAGGAACGTCGATGAACTTTAACGAATCTCGGCGATTGCAGACGCTGGAGCCTTATCTGTTTGTCCAGATCGACAGGAGAAAGCGGGAACTTCTCGCCGCCGGCAAGGATGTGATCAATCTCGGCGTGGGGGATCCGGACCGACCGACGCATCGTTTCATCATCGATGAAATGGCCAAGGCTATTTACGAACCGAAGAATCATCGTTATCCCTTTGACGAAGGCGTACCGGCCTTTCGCCAGGCGGCCGGGGCGTTCATGCAGCGCCGGTTTGGCGTAAAGGTGGACCCGGACCGGCAACTGATTACAACCATCGGGTCTAAAGACGGCATCGCCCATTTGCCGCTGGCCGTAGTCAATCCCGGCGATCTGGTGCTGGTTCCTCAGCCGGGCTATCCGGTATACGTTGGCGGGGCGACATTCGCCGACGGCCGGGTATATATCATGCCGTTGCTGGAAAAAAACGGCTTTTTACCCGATTTCGACGCCATCCCGCAAGACATCCGCCGGCAGGTGCGACTGCTCTGGCTGAATTACCCAAACAATCCGACTGCGGCCACAGCTCCACTATCTTTTTACGAAAAAGCGGTGGCGCTGGCTCACCAATACGGCTGGATCATCGCCAGCGACCTGGCCTACGGCGAGGTGTATTTTGAGGAAGCGCCCCATAGTATTTTGGAGGTTCCCGGGGCAATGGACGTGGCCATCGAATTTCACTCGTTGTCCAAGAGTTTCAATATGACGGGGTGGAGAATCGGCTGGGCGACGGGCCATCCGCCGGTGGTGGCGGCGCTGGCGCGGGTGAAGGGAAATGTCGACAGCGGCCAGTTCAACGCCATCCAGGCGGCCGGAACGGTCGCGCTGGAACAGTACGATCACCCGGAGGTAAAACAGCAGATGCGGATATACCGCGACCGCCGCGATATTCTACATGCGGGGCTGACCGCACGGGGATGGACCTTTCGCAAGCCCACCGCGGGCTTTTTTTGCTGGGTTCCTACGCCGAAAGGTATACCTTCCATGGATCTATGCGCGCGGCTGCTGGAAGAAGCGCACGTGGTGACGGTTCCGGGCGCCGGCTTCGGTCCCGCCGGCGAAGGTTACCTGCGCATGGCCTTGACCGTGGATGAACAGCGCATCCGCGAGGCGGTGGAGCGCATTGGCCGAATCAGACTATGATCTTCTTTCAACCCTCGGAGGTTCTCCGCGTGCCGGAGCAATCCATAAAAAACCAGAACCGGCTTATGGTGATCGGTGTGCTGATCGCGGCGGTGATCCTTACACTCGCCGTCGCCTTTCAGGCCCGGCAACGCATGATAAAAAAGGAGCAAACCCACAGCACCGCCCAGGTCAATGATTTCGACCGCTGGATGGTGGTAGTACCGGAATTTCTTCACCAGCGAATCAATTATACCAGCGACAGTTTTCCAACACCGCCGATCACGCTCCTGCTGTTTGCCCCATTGACGTTTCTTTCGCCGGCCAACGCCCAGTTTGTCTGGGTTTGCTGCAAACTGCCTTTTTGCCTGGTCATTTTCGGAGCCCTCTGGAAGCTGGTGGATCGTGCCGGGGTGCGGCTCGGGACGGTCTCTCTGCTGCTGGTCCTGGCGGTCTGGCTCTGGCCCGTGCTCGGCGACATGCAGGAGGGACAGACCAACCTGGCGATGCTTCTGCCGCTGGCGACGGGATTATCCCTGGCCCAACTGGAGGGAGTAACGTGGCAATGGCTGGCGGGAATTCTTATAGCTCTTGCTATATGTATAAAAGTAACACCGTTGATTTTTCTGATCTATTTTCTCTGGAAACGCCGCGGGCATATTTCCGCCGCCATTTTCGCCGGCCTGGGACTGTGGCTTTTCCTTGTGCCGGCCCTGGCCTTCGGCTGGCGCCAGAACATGCTCTGGCTGACGCAGTGGACGCACATCATGATTTTGCCCTATCTGACACAGGGCCGCGTGGAGTATTTTGTCGGTCAATCGGTTCCAAGTTTCCTTTCCCGTCTTCTGCGGCACGTACCGGCGTTTCATTACCATGCATCGGGATCACGGCGCTGGCATTACATGTACGTCAATATTTTCAATCTTCCCGCGGCGGTCAGCGACTGGATTATTCGTGGATTCCTGGCGGCCATTGGCGTCCTGGGACTCTGGTGGTCGAGGAACAAGCTGCCGAGCCTGAAAACACGGCGGTATGTGCTGGAAATCGGCGCCGTGGCCGTATTTGAGTTATGGGCTTCCCCGCGCACCTGGGTACCGCATTATGTAACGCTCGCGATGACCCTATTTGCGACGGCGATGATTTTGTGCGATTCCGCCGCACCGGAAAAACTTCGCCGACGGGCGTTTGGGGCGCTGACGCTGGCGGCGCTGCTGATGTTCCTGACCAGCGACGTAGGCAAAATTTTCGGCCATAACGGCCATCGCTGGCTGCTGACCATCGGAGTGTCGCTCTGGGCAACGGTGCTTCTAGTCTGGACCATCTTCACAGCCGGTATGGCGCTGGAACCGGCTGGAGAGGACGGCCATCCTGGACCGCAAAACCTTTCCACCGGCCAGGACGCACGGGCGGCATAAGGCGCTTGCGTGCAACCGGAAGAAGAAGAACAGTCCCTTCGACCAGAGAAGGCCCCCCGCGCCTTGCCTAATCGTTGATTTGCCACGCCGGCCCGTGCGAATACAATGTCCGCTTCGGTTGGTACAGGCGCACAGAGGTTCACTATGGCGCGGGACAAGTTTGATCTGATCATTATTGGTTCCGGACCGGGCGGCTACGTCGCGGCGGTCCGGGCGGCCCAGCTCGGGAAAAAAACAGCTTGTGTGGAACGAAGCGAGCTTGGCGGAATATGCCTGAACTGGGGCTGCATTCCCACCAAGGCGCTCATTCAAGACGCCCATCTACGGACCGAGATGACGCACGCCGCCGCCAGTTACGGCTGGGAATTCGACCAGAGCAAACTGCCCTGGGATAAAGTCGTCGCCCGCAGCCGGAGGGCCGCCCAAACGCTCAGTCAGGGCATTGAATTTCTTTTCAAGAAAAACAAGGTTGCCCGCTTTACCGGCACGGGCCTGGTCGCCGCCCGCGACCTTGTGGAAGTTCGCAATGCGCAGGGGGCAATCACCGATTCGCTGGTCACCGAGAAAATTCTGATCTGCACCGGTGCGCGAAGCAAGGAATTGCCCGGCATCCAGCCCGATGGCCGGCGTATAATCACCAGCCGCGAAGCGATGGTTCTCCCTCGTATACCCGCCCGCATGGTTATCATCGGCGCGGGCGCAATAGGGGTGGAATTCGCCTATATTTACAACGCCTTCGGATCGAAAATCACGCTGGTGGAAATGCTGCCGACCATTCTGCCCCTGGAAGACACCGATGTCAGCTCGCGTCTGGCGGATATTTTCACAAAACGCGGCATCGACGTTCGCACCAATACCCGCATCGACAAAGTCCAAACGACCGCCCAGGGGGCGACGGTAACGCTGCGGGAGGCGCAAACCGGCGCCAGTGGAGTCGTCGAGGCTGACGTTGTTCTTCTGGCGGTGGGCGTAACCGGCAACGTGGAGAATCTTTTCGCGCCATCCGTTACCCCGAAAATCAACCGTGGGGCGATTCAAGTTGATAAGACATTTCAGACATCCATTGGCGGTATTTACGCCGCCGGCGACGTCATCGGTCCTCCCTGGCTGGCCCATGTGGCCAGCATAGAAGCCACCATCGCGGTGGAATGTATGTTCGGGTCCGGCCGGCGTGAAATGGATTATTCACTCACGCCCGGCTGCACCTACTGCCAACCGCAGGTGGCCAGCGTGGGCCTGACCGAAAAACAGTGCCGGGAAAAAGGTCTGGCTTACGAAGTTGGCAAATACAATTTCGCCAACAACGGCAAGGCGCAGGCTATCGGCCAGACGGATGGCTTCGTGAAACTCATTTTCGATTCGCGGTACGGTGAACTGCTCGGCGCCCATATTCTCGGTCCCGAGGCCACGGAGATGATCGCCGAACTGGTCCTGGCCAAGCGGCTGGAGGCGACGAAAACGGAAATTTTCACCACCATACACGCCCATCCGACGCTTTCGGAAGCGATTATGGATGCCGCCGCGGCCACAAAATAAAAATGCTTGCCCCGCGGAGGCGCGAGATACGCAGAGGGGGAACGGAGCTGAAGTAGAAACGGCAAGAAATATAGCGCCGCGGACCCTTCCGCGGTGCGAAAGGAAGCAGATTGAATCCGGATGATAATCCATTTCTGAACCGGCCGCAGGCGGCGCCGCCCGCAGCGCCGCCGGAGACCGCGGCGCCGGTCACATCGTTTTTGCCGGGGTCTGCCGCACCGCTTGCGGCCGGCACACCGCCCGGCCGGGGGGCCGACGCGCACGCCACCGGGATTCGCGATACCATCGAAACGGTTCTCCTGGCGCTGATTCTTGCCTTCACGTTTCGTACTTTCTGCGTGGAAGCGTTCGTCATTCCCACCGGCTCCATGGCCCCCACGCTTAACGGCGCCCACTTCCGGGTGGTGTGCCCTCAGTGTGGTTATCGTTTCAACATCAACGCCGACGTTGACGTGCAATGGATCCCCGGACAAGGGTTGCGCCGCCTGCGCAACGGCGAAGCGACCAATCCCTTCCGCATCCGCGCGCCGGCCTACATTCAATGCCCCAACTGCCACTACGAGATTCCGGTCGGCGACCTGCCCGACCAACCGATCGTCTATCGGACGCAAACGCTGCGCAGCGGCGGGGCGAATTATTCGAAAACCTTCGCCTTCCCCTACGTTCACAACGGCGATAGAATTCTCGTAATGAAATATCTTTATTGGTTTACAAAACCGCGGCGCTGGGACGTGGTGGTTTTCCGCGAGCCGATGCGCGGCAAGCAGAATTTCATCAAACGACTCATCGGTCTGCCGGGAGACACGGTGGAAATCGCCAATGGCGACGTGTTCATCAACGGCCAGGTCGCGCGCCCGCCGCCCGTTGTGGAACGGGCCATGCTGCAGCTTGTTTACGACAACGACTACTATCCCCATGACGCCGGGCAGTTGCGCCGCAACGGGCGGATATGGACCAACCCGTGGACGGCGGTGTACAAGCCGCGCTTCACGGGACGATGGTTCACCGGCGGGCCGGTGATCCGATTCTCCGCGCGGCGGCCGACGGCGCGGGGAAGGCTTTCCTTTCTCCGCCGGCATGGCAGTTATCTCTACAACGATATCGGCTATAACACCAACCGCCTCCTCCGCGGCCACCACTTGGTGAGCGATCTGTTTGTACACACGGTCTGGCTTTCGAAATCACCCGCTTCGGCCATTCGCATCACCATCGGCCAGCGAAGCAATCGCTACCAGGTGCGCCTGGCGCACAACGGCTCTGTTTTTCTATATCGCTGGAACCCGGCGCTACACGCGTGGGAGCGAATCGCTTCGCCGAAAATACCACTTCTACGCCGTCTGCCGCCCCTGCAACCGGGCGTGCCGTACCGCTTGAGCATGAGCAATATCGATCACCAGATACGTTTCTGGTTCAATGGCCGGCTGGTTCTGCAGTATTCGGCCCCCTGGACTATTCAACAAGCGATCGCCTTTGTACGCATGCAAAGGCATTCCGGTCAGGAAACCCCGCGGGTGTTTATCGACGTCACCGGCCCGTGTGTGCTGCGGCACCTGCTTCTGATGCGCAACATCTATTACACCCAGATGCAGCGCCAGCCCCGTTCCACCGGTCCGACCGCCGGCGAACGTTTTCCCGGAACCGGCACGCGGGGTCATCCCATTACGCTCCGGGCCGGAGAGTATTTCGTTCTCGGCGATAACTCCAATGACAGCGCCGACAGTCGCGCCTGGAACCGTGTCGAACGCGTGCTCCGCAGGAATTTGCACCTGCCGCTGGGAGTTGTTCCGCAAAGATATATGCTCGGCCGCGCGTTCATGGTCTATTGGCCGTCGGGTTTTCGCCCCTTCGACTCATTGGATTGGCCGATTATTCCCAATGTCGGGAAAATGCGGTTTATCCGCTGATGGTATAGCAATATTCCAGTTGCCCAACCATTGAGAATGTTGTCTACTATCTAATTATTTATGTGGAGTCGGTTATCGACACCCCGGTTTTCTTTCTTTCCGCCGCCGAACACAGCGGCGACACCCTGGGAGCGTCGCTGATCGCGGCGCTGCGCGACGAGTTTCCCGCGGCAAGATTTGTCGGCATCGGCGGCCGGAAAATGGCCGCCGCCGGCTGCCGCCTTCTTGCCGATCCAACGGCCAATTCCGCCATGCTTTTGGTTGCCCCGGCGCAAGTTGGATACTGGATTAAACTTCTTCAATCGGTGCAACGGGAGTTTTCCTGCAACCGGCCGAGTGTGGTAATTCCCATCGATTCTCCCCCCGTCAACATTCGCGTGGGGAGACGCGCCCGGCAGCTGAAAATTCCCGTCTGCTATTATGTGGCGCCCCAACTATGGGCCTGGGCGCCGTGGCGAATAAAAAAATTCGCCGCCGCGGTCAATACCGTCTGTTGCGTGCTTCCTTTTGAGGAGGCTTACTTTCGCCAACAAGGGGTCAATGCCGTGTATGTGGGGCATCCGCTGTTCGATTCCCCCGCCGAAAGCCCCGCCTTTGATCCCGCCAGCCTGAAACCGCCGCTTCCCGCCGCGCCGGTGCGTGTGACACTTCTGCCCGGTTCGCGGCAAGCGGAAATCGACGCCAACCTACCGCCGATGCTCGACACGGTTCGCGCCCTCCGCGCGCGTTTTACCAACAGCGCGTTCGCCGCCGCCGCCGCCGACGATTCCCGTGCTTGGCAGATACGCGCCTGCCTGCGCCGCCATGGCGAAAGTGTGGACGTGCGAACCGGCGCCGCCGACGCTCTGATTCGTTGGGCCGATCTGGTGCTCACATGCAGCGGCACCGCCACTTTGCAGGTAGCCCGCCACCACAAGCCTATGATTGTGATGTATGCGCTAGCATGGTGGAAATGGAATCTGGTCGGGCGGTTCCTTGTCCAGAGCCGCTACCTGTCGCTGGTTAATATTCTTGCCGACCGGGAATTGGTTCCGGAGTTCATGCCCTTGTACGGTTCGACGCAACCGTTGATCCGCCGCGCAATCGATCTTCTGGCATACCCCGAACGAATGGCCGAAATGTCCGGTCAACTGCAAAATCTCGTCGCGCCACTGGAACAGTTCTCACGGGAAATGCCCGCCGGGCGGCGCGTAGCCCTGCAAGTGGCGCACTTGCTCAGAGCCGCGGGATAAGCGCGGGGAAAATAAGAAGGCGCCTGATGTCCATTGAACTATTACCGGCGATTGATCTGCGAAATGGTAAAGTCGTCCGTCTGTGGCGCGGCGACTACAACCGGCAAACAACTTATTCGGTCGATCCGGTGGATACCGCCCGGCGTTTTGCGGACGCCGGTTGCCGATGGTTGCACCTGGTTGATCTGGAGGGAGCCAAAGATGGAAAACCGGCTAATCTGGAAATTATTGAGAAGATCATCCGATCCGCGCCATTGCAGGTGCAAGTTGGCGGAGGAATCCGCGATGAAGAGGTCATGGAACACCTCTTGACCGTCGGCGCCCGACGATTGGTGCTCGGAACGCGAGCCATTTCCGACCGCGACTGGTTTCGAGCAATGGTTCATGACGAGCGATTCCGCGGCCGCCTCGCCCTGGCTCTTGATGCGCGCGATGGGCGAGTGGCCACGCATGGCTGGACCACTCTTGGTCGGGACAGTCCCACCGCCGCCGAGGTGGCGCGAAGCATCGCCGCCTGGCCGCTGGCGGCGATCATTTATACGGACATAAGCCGTGATGGAACGCTCCGAGGTCCGAACATCCCGGCGACCGAGAATCTGCAACGGCAGGTTCCGGATATTCCGATCATCCATAGCGGCGGAGTGGCGTCGCTGGAGCACATCGTGGAGCTCAAGCGCCTGCCTCTGGCCGGAATTATAGTCGGAAGAGCCATTTACGAAGGTACGCTCGACGTGGGTCAGGCGGTGGCGGAACTCGCCAAGGTGGCGTATACCAGTACCTGAAAATAACTCTCGCGGCGGGAATAAACCTATTGGGAGGCGCCAACTTGAGCAACACCGGCAACAGGCAGGATTTGGCCCGGCTCACCGATGAGATCATCGACAGCTACCGCCGGCATCCCGCCACACAATACATCGGTTCAACCTATTTACCGAACCGCGAG